>CAJWLE010000043.1:0-11609 GCA_913042965.1 uncultured Synechococcus sp. | reverse complement strand
AGACCTTCGGCTTTCTTCCGCCGATGACCCAGGACGAGATCTACGACCAGATCGCGTACATCATTGCCCAGGGTTGGAGCCCGCTCGTTGAGCACGTCCATCCCAGTAACTCCATGGCCATTTACTGGTCCTATTGGAAGCTGCCTTTCTTCGGTGAGAAGGATCTCAACGTAGTGGTCAGTGAGCTCGAGGCTTGCCATCGCGCTTATCCCGACCATCACGTCCGCATCGTTGGTTACGACGCCTACACCCAAAGTCAGGGTGCTTGCTTCGTGGTCTTCGAAGGCCGCTGATCTTCGGATCAATTGGTTCCGAGCCCTGACCTGATCAGGGCTCAAGTTTTTCCGAAGGGACTGGTGTCCCTTCAATTCACGTCGACATCCTCGGGCGGACATGGCAAGACTCTCTAGTCGCGAACTCGCACTTGAACGCCGTAAGGCGCTCACCACATCCGGTAAGAAAGCTTCTGTCGCCGTTAGTGCCGGTGCCAATCGTGTGCGGACCGCCTCTGATGCCAGAGCGACACGCACCAATGCCACTGCCGATGAGGTTGATGTGGCTGTGCAAGCCGCGCCCGTCGCTGTTTCTCCGCGACGCTCGGCAAGCCTGACCCCATCCGCTGCGCCTGTCCGCTCCCAGGTCAAGCAGAAGCGTGACCCCAGTCGCGATCTGGTTCTAGCGCGCCGCGAAGCTTTGTCTCGTCGCGGCAAGACCGCTGACACAAGCAAGGATCGCAATCGATCTGAAGTGGCGAAGCAGTCGATATCCGCCGCTGCTCCGGTTGCTGCTGAATCCAAGGATTGCGGTTGCGGCGGCAAGCGTTCTGCTGAGACAACCCAATCGTCGTCACGTCCTGCCCCGACGCTGCAGCTGAGCGGTCGCAACGAGAGACGCTCTGCCAGTCCAAAGCGTCGCGCCATCGAGAACCCCAGTCGAGCACTGGTTCTCGCCCGACGTGATGCGATGGCCAAACATGGCAAAACGGCTGGCAAGCAGCCCACCAGTGCCGCAGCTGTGGCTCGCCAGGCCAACCCTGACCTCACCAGCCGCGAACTCGCCCAGCAGGTGCGAGAACTGCGCGCCAAGGCCGGGGCCCGCAACAAGCAAAGCGCTGGTGTAACCCGTCCCAGTGGTCCGAATCGTCACGGCGCAAAGCAGGCTGCCGCGGCGGATGCCCATTGGAAAGTTGGTGAAAGCACCACCACTTCAGGTCAGACAGTCACCGGCACGCAGGCCAACCGTTCGGTGAAGACCACCGGAAATGAGGCGAGCACCTGCCGTTCCATCACAGGGACGGAGTACCTGGGTGCCGAGGTCTTTCAGACCTTCTGTCAAACCGCTCCTGAATCAACAACCCCAGCCAAGGTCCGAGTCACGGCCACCAGCCACGGCAATCGCGTCACCGGCAACGAAGTTGGTCGCTCCGAGAAGGTCACCGGCGATGAGCCCGGCACCTGCAAGTCCGTTACCGGTACGGAGTACATCTCGGCCAACCAGTCCGCTGCCTACTGCGGTGGTGGTACTGCTTCGCCGCGCAAGGTGGGTCACAGCCTCACCGAACAGGGGCGTCCAGTCAGCGGTGTGATGGTGGGTCGCTCCTCCAGCGTCACCGGCGATGAAGCAGGTGCCAACCGCAATCTCACTGGCGATCAATATCTGGGTTCCGACCCCTTACCCGACGGCCGACCTGCGGCCAAGGTTGGCCTGTCCGCCACACTCTCCGGCACCGGAGTCACCGGCACGATGGTGGGCCGCTCCTCCGCTGTAACCGGCGATGAATTCGGTTCCTGTCATCGCGTTACAGGCGACCAGTACGTCAGTGCTGAGCAGGTCAACGCATTCTGCGGGTCCAAGACCGAGCCCGAGGCCGCCAAAGTCGGTTTCAGCATCACCAATAAGAATCAGGTGGTGAGCGGTACCCGCACTGGCCGCTCTGAGCGTGTCACCGGAGATGAGCCCGGCAGCTGCCAGGCCGTCACCGGCACTCCCTATGCAGGTCTCGAGCAGGCTGGCCAACACTGTGGAAACCCAGCGGTTCAGGCCATCCGTGAGCGCACACCCGTGCGTCCGGGAACACCTTCCGCTGCAATGACCGGCATTCAACCCGGCGTCGGCGGCGTCATGACAGGTGATGAGCGTGGAGCCTGTGAAGCGGTCACCGGAACCCCTTACGTCGGTGCTGATCAACTGGCAGCAGCCTGTGGTGCTGATGCACCAGCTGGCACTGATACCCATGGTGTGTCGCCTGAAAGTGCTCCATGGACTCGGTTCAGCGTCGTTTCCCCAGCCCGTGCCGCCCAGCAGCAGCGTGACATTCGTTCCGATGTGACAGGGACGGCCTATGAGCAGGGGAATCGCATCACCGGCCCTTTTGACATGGCTGGCGGCAAGGTGACCGGTACCGAGCAGTTCCGCTTCGACAACCGCGAATTCCAAAACCGTCAGCAACAACGTCAGTTTCAGCCCACCGTCGCTGTCGTCAGCGAGCCCAAGGATGCCCCCGCTTCCCGTGTGACCGGCGAGGGTTCATCCACCAAAGTCACCGGTGATGACTGGGATCGAGGTGAGCATGTCACCGGTACCGAGGGTGCTTCGGCTCGCCGTCGTAATCCAACCCGTCCCGGTCCGATGAGCGCCATGTCTTCCTTCGAGCGCAAGCGCAACGGGGAGTCCGAATGGCCTGTAAGTCCCGTCACCGGTTCGAGTGGCAACACCGAAAAGGGATCCCTGATCACCGTCTCCGGCGGCGCAAGGGGCTGATCGTCTGATGGTGCGCACCACCATGTCGACCCGTCGCGGTGGTGTTTCGGCACCCACCGCGCCCACCCGTCGTCAATTGCAGCAAGAGCGCACCGCTGACGCTCCTGCAGATAGCTTCACCGAGATCCCTGCCCTTGCGATCAGCACCCGGGGTGCCGCCCTCGAGCGGCGCAGGGCGCTCACCACGTCTGGCAAGGCAGCAACTCTGTCTCTGGGCAATGTCTCCGGTGGTCGTATTCGCACCATGGCCGACGGACGTCGTCCTGAGCCAGCTCGCACGCAGCCCGGCTGGGTCCGCCGCAACAAAGCCTCCAGTCAGAAAGCCACGTTCAATCTCAGTCGGTCGTCACTGCCGATCACTCATCGGCAGCATCCTCTGACCAATGCCCGAGCGAATGCTTGCCTGCGGGATTACGAAGAACAGGTCAAAGGTCGTTTTGATCGCATCGTCCCTCTGCTGAAGCAGGTTTCCGCACTCCAGCATGAGCCTGATTTCATTGAGCAGGCTCAGCGGCTGATCCGCACCGAACTGGGCTTTGATCTTCCTGATCACATCCTTGAGAAGGCTTGGGTGCGGCCTCTGGACATGAGGGCTCTGTTCGCCTGGTGCGTGTTTGAAAGCCATCGCTTGTTCAGTGATCGCTTCTTCCAGGACGATCCTCTGGGCGGCGCGTCCAGCAGCCCTGCGGCAGTGGAGTTCGAACAGTTCCTGCTCGATTGCGGGATCCATTTGTTGGACGTCAGTCCTTGCGCTGACGGACGTCTGGCTCACACCGTTGCTTACGCCCTCCGAATCCCTTTCAGTGCGGTCCGCCGTCGCTCCCACGCCGGGGCGATGTTCGATGTGGAAAACACCGTTAATCGCTGGGTGAAAACGGAGCATCGGCGGCACCGGGAGGGCGTGCCCAATCCCGCGTCAGATCCGACGCGATATTTGAAAGTGGTCACCTACCACTTCAGTTCTCTCGATCCTGAGCACCAGGGTTGTGCTGCCCACGGAAGCAACGATGAACTTGCAGCGTCCGCCGGTCATCAGCGTTTGCTCGATTTTCGCGAAGCTGTCGAGAACAGCTTCTGCTGTGGTGCGTCCGTTGATCTGTTGTTGATCGGGCTCGACACCGATACCGATGCCATTCGCGTTCACCCACCATCCCGCGACAGCGAAATGGTGTTGGACCGTTGGCTGTGTGCCAAGGAGCTCCATGCAGCAACGGCCACGATGACCGCTGATCAGGCCATGGCTCAGATCGCTGAAGCGGTTGAGTCCGCTGCACCAGCTGCCATGGATTCAGGCATGGTGACGTTCATCACCCGTCTGCTTGCGAACAACTGCTCTCAGATCGACTACGTGCAGGAGCTGCACGGGGCGCCCTATCCCGATGCTGGTCATGCCGAGCGCTTCATCGGAGTGGGTATCGGTTTCAAAGAGGTGCACCTGCGCAACCTCACTTACTTCGCCCATCTCGACACGGTTGAAGAAGGTGCTCCCGACCTTGATGTGGGTGTGAAGATCTTCAAGGGACTGAACGTTGCGCGGGATCTACCGATTCCGGTGGTGGTCCGATTCGACTACTCCGGTCGGGTGCCCGGGGCCCGCGATCGCGCCATCGCGGACTGCCATCGGGTCAACCAGGCCATTGCCAGTCGTTATGCCGATCTGGTGAACGATGGTTTGTTGCACACTTGCCTCACCATCCGCGACCGGAACCAGACGGTTCCGGCAGAGGTCATCGGTTCCACCCTCGCCCCACCGATCCAGGAGGCTCACTGATCATGCTCATCGTCAAGGTCATTAAGCCGCTCGTCTCCACCAATCGAATCCCCGATTTCGAGCACAAGCATCTCCAGGTGGTGCAGGACGGCAGCACCAAGAAGGTTGCAGTCGATGCCGTTGGAGCCAAGCCAGGCGACTGGGTGATCTGCGTGAGCAGCTCTGCCGCCCGTGAGGCGGCCGGCAGCAAGTCGTATCCCAGTGACCTCACCATTGTGGGAATCATTGATCACTGGGAACCCGACCCACCCAAAACCGCTGCACCGGCTCCATCTCCGTCGCCCAGCACTCCAAGCGGAGGAGCAAAGGGCTGATGGAGATCATGCAGGTGATGGGAACGTTGGTCTGCTCCTACCGGGTTGCCGGTTTGGATCACATGCACCTGCGCATTCTTCAGAACAACAAGGGCAAGAAGCTCGTGGCGGTTGACCCAGTTGGTGCCCGTGAGGGCAACTGGGTGTTCACGGCCAGCGGCTCCGCCGCCCGGCATGCCTGCCCAGACAGCACCGTGCTCACCGATCTGACTATCGGGGGCATCATCGATTTCTGGAACCCGGACGGATAGGGAACTTTCCCGCCTACCGCCGTTTCCGTTCCGTTTCCACTTTTTTCTCACCATGGCCACTCCTTCTCCCACTCCCCGCCGCCGCACGACCCGCAGCAGCAGCGCGGCTGCCAACAAAACAGTGGATGTGAAACCTGTGGCCACGCCAGCTTCCAGCAGTGGGACAACCTCACGCAGCACCACCACGTCTGGTTCCTCCGCGTCCGGAGGTGGCTCCACCGGTGCAGCGAAAGCGCTGCCCACACCGGCATCACCTGCACCTTCGGTTCAGGGCATTGCGCTCGGCATGATCGAAACCCGCGGCATGGTTCCAGCCATCGAGGCCGCGGATGCCATGACGAAGGCAGCGGAAGTGACTCTGATCTGCCGTGAATACGTTGGCGGTGGTTACGTCACCGTGATGGTCCGCGGTGAAACAGGCGCTGTGAATGCTGCGGTTCGGGCCGGTGCTGATGCCTGTGAGCGCGTCGGCGACGGCCTTGTGGCCGCCCATATCATTGCCCGCCCCCACGAAGAAGTGGAGCCTGCCCTGGCCACCAGCGGTGCACTCCGTCGACTTTGATCTGATTACCACGACGGCGGCACTACATCGGTTCACAAAGAGCCTCTCTGGCCGGTTCCGGCTTTTAGATTCGCCCGCTGTTCAACGACCAGCCCGATTCCCATCCCGCTCGCCGTTTTGACTTCGGAGCTCTCGCTTCCCATCCAGACCGCCTGGCTGATCCCGCTCTACGGATTTGCCGGAATGTTGGTGTCCCTTCCCTGGGCCTGTGGAGCCTTTCGCCGCGATGCCCATCGGCCGGCTGCCTACCTCAACATCCTGCTGACACTGGTGGCCTTTGCCCACGGCAGCCTGATTCTTCAGCAGGTGATCCAGTTCGGTCCGGCGGATCTGGCCTTCCCCTGGCTCACGGTGGCTGATCTGGAGCTGAATATCAGCTTCAGCCTTTCTCTCACCAATCTGGTGGCCCTCGAGCTGATCACAGGCCTCAGCTTGCTGTCCCAGGTTTATTCCCTTGGGTACATGGACAAGGAGTGGGCCCTGGCCCGTTTCTTCGCCCTGCTCGGCTTTTTTGAGGGCGCCATGAGTGGCGTTGTGCTCAGCGACTCTCTGTTTCAGAGCTATTTCCTGCTGGAGATGCTCACCTTGTCGACCTATCTCCTGGTTGGCTTCTGGTATGCCCAGCCTCTGGTGGTCACCGCAGCGCGAGATGCCTTCCTCACCAAGAGGGTTGGTGATGTGCTCCTGCTGATGGGGGTGGTCGCTCTCTGCGCCTACTCCGGTGTGATGGGTTTCAACGACCTTTATGACTGGGCTGCGCAGGATCGCCTGTCGCCGTTGGCGGCCACCCTGTTGAGCCTCGGTTTGATTGCCGGTCCCACCGGTAAGTGTGCTCAGTTCCCGATGCACCTCTGGCTCGATGAAGCGATGGAGGGGCCGAACCCGGCCTCGATTCTTCGCAATTCAGTGGTTGTGACCTGCGGAGCGATCGTGCTTCTCAAGGTGATGCCGATTTTGCAGCTCTCGCCCATCGCCATTGGGGTGATGCTGGTGATCGGCAGCATCAGTGCCATCGGTGGGTCTCTGGTGGCCCTGGCCCAGGTCGACATCAAACGCACCCTTTCGTATTCCACCACGGCCCAGTTGGGTCTGGTGTTCATTGCGATTGCGCTGCAGATCCCAGTGCTGGCTTTACTGCTGTTGTTCACCCACGCCGTTTCGAAAGCGTTGCTCTCGATGAGCATCGGCGGAGTGATTGCCTCCACCAACTGTCAGGACATCACCGAGCTGGGTGGACTTGGCAGCCGCATGCCTGCCACGACAACCGCGTTCCTCGTGGGAGGGGCCGGACTGGTGGGATTCTTTCCCCTGGGGGGATTCTTGGCATTGGCGCAGTCGATCGAGTTGCTCAGCGTGCGATCGGTCCCTTTTATGGCCGTTTTTCTGCTCACCAATGCCCTGACCGCCCTTGGATTGGTGCGGGTGTTCCGCCATGTGTTCATGGGCAGCTCCCTGATCAAGTCGCGGCGTGCAGCCGAGGTGAACTGGCAGATGGCCTTGCCGATGGTGGCCCTCTCCGTGATCGTGTTGATCACTCCACTGATGCTGCTGCGCCTTGAATCGTTGGAGGGACTTTTGGCCTTCCCCCTTTGGGCTGCTGCCCTGGTGGTGTCCAGTGGCCTGGTCGGTCTGGTGGTGGGCGCGCTGCTGCCGCTCAGCAAGGCTTGGTCGCGTTCGCTCAACCCCTTGCTGCGCTGGTGGCAGGACCTTCTCGCCTACGACTTCTACACCGAGCGCTTCTACCGACTCACCATCGTCAATGTGGTGGCTTCCTTCTCCCGCCTCGCCTACTGGTTTGATCGCAAGGTGGTGGATGGATTGCTCAACGGAGTCGCCCGTTTCTCCCTCTCCAGTGCTGACTCGCTCAAGCTCAGCGTCAGCGGTCAGAGCCAGTCCTATGTGCTCACGGTGCTTGTGGCCATTGTTCTCTTCCTCACCTCGGTGAGCTGGTTCCTCACCTGATTCATCCGAGATGCTGCTCTCCCTTCTCCTTCTGATTCCACTGTTGGGTGCCCTCGGGTTGGTGCTCTGGCCAGGCGCCCCCTCCAGTGAGCGCCTGCGCGAGATCTCGATCGTGGTGCTGGCGGTGCAGACCGTGGCCAGCTTTGCTCTGCTGTTGCCCTTCGATGCGGCCGATTCAGCACTGCAGTTGGTGGAACAGGCCCGTTGGGTGCATGTCATCGGGCTGGACTATGCCCTTGCTGTGGATGGTCTGTCGCTGCCCCTGGTGCTGATGAATGGCGTGCTCTGTCTGGTAGCCGCCATCGCCTCCCGCAAGATTGAGAATCGTCCGAGGATCTACTTCGCTCTGCTGCTGGTGATCAGTGCTGCCGTGAACGGTGCGTTCCTGGCGCAGAACCTGCTGCTGTTCTTCCTGTTCTATGAGCTGGAGCTCATTCCCCTCTGGATGCTGATTGCGATCTGGGGTGGAGCGAATCGTTCTTATGCCGCAACGAAATTTCTGATCGTCACAGCCGTGTCTGGCGTGCTGATCCTCGCGGCCTTTTTGGGGCTGGCCTTCGTCACCGGCAGCATTGATTTCAGCCTGAGGCCCGTTCTGGCGGGGGAAATGGGGATGACCGCTCAGCTTGTGCTGATGGGAGCTCTGTTGATCGGTTTCGGGATCAAGATTCCACTGTTTCCTTTTCACACCTGGCTTCCGGATGCCCATACCGAGGCATCCACTCCGGTGTCGGTGTTATTGGCCGGTGTATTGCTGAAGCTTGGCACCTACGGACTTCTCCGTTTCTGCATGGGCCTGTTCCCGGATGCCTGGCAGTTGGCATCCCCATGGCTGGCTGCCTGGGCTGCGATTTCAGTGTTGTATGGCTCCTTGGCCGCCATCGCTCAGACAGACATGAAGCGGATGGTGGCCTACAGCTCAGTGGGTCATATGGGCTATGTGCTGTTGGCAGCTGCCGCTGCAACACCCCTGGGTCTGATGGGAGCCCTGTTCCAGATGGTCAGCCATGCACTGATTTCGGGAGTGCTCTTCCTGATGGTGGGTGTGGTTTACGTCCGCACCGGCACCCGAGACCTCAACGTTCTTCGCGGTTTGCTCAACCCCCAGAGGGGGCTGCCGCTGACAGGCTCGCTGATGATTGTGGGTGTGATGGCGAGTGCTGGCCTCCCCGGCATGGCTGGATTCATCTCTGAATTCCTGATCTTTCGCGGCACCCTTCAGCCGTTCCCCATCGCCACCTTGCTTTCGATGGTTGGCTCCGGACTGACGGCGGTTTACTTCCTTTTGCTGGTGAACCGTGCCTTCTTTGGACGGCTTGCCATTGCCCCCGGCGAAGTGGCCAATCCCCGTATCCTCGACCGTGTTGCCCTGCGTGAGCAGGTTCCGGCGATCGCTTTGAGCCTTGGTGTTCTGGTTCTCGGCCTTGCACCCTGGTTGCTGTCCAACCTCAGCGAAGCGGCAACCACCGGCCTCAGCCTGATCAACGGAGACCTGTCATGACCCCCATCTCAGCGTCGCCCGTGCGTCCACCGGTCTTGCCCGATCAAGAGGAGTTGATCCGTCGTCTGCTCAGCGATACACCGTTGCTCGCTGATACAGGGGATCACCTGGTTCAGGTGGTGAATGTGCTTGAGAGCTATGGCCTCGTGCTGGATGCCTACAGCAAGAACCTGGTGGATCAGGGGGAGAAACAGATGCTCAATCCTTTTCCCGTGCTCCGTTTCTTCCACGAAGGGTTCAACCCAAAGCGGTTGTGGACCCATCTGATGGGTGATCGGATCAATTTTGAATATGCCGAGTACTGCCAGAAAGCGATGTTCTGGCATGGCACCGGTGGTCTTGATGCTTATCTCGACAGCCCTGAATTTGCTGCGGCATGCCAGCAGATCATCAAGCGCAAGTCGGCTCGCGATCCTCTGTTGGCTCTCAACAATCGCCTCTATCCCGACTTCGCCCCAGAAGCGATCCGTTCTCTCACCACGATCTACTGCCTCGGCTTGTTCTGGCGGGTCATGAGCGACATTTTTGTGGACCTGGCCCGTCGTTATGGGATCAAGGAAGTCACCTGCATCAAAGATGTGGTTCATCACATCCGTGATGGGCTGGTGGCGGCTGCCGGTAGCCCAATTGAGTACAAAGTGACCATTGGCGGTGAAGAGATTTGGGTGCTTCCTCCGGAGGCCGGCCTCACCTTTCTGATGGACGTTGCCGTTCCTTATGTGGAAGCGGTGTTCTTCCGCGGCATGCCCTTCCTTGGAACGGTGTCGTACAACGCTCAGGCTCGACAGATTTCGCCGGACATCAGCGATTTCAAGTACGGCGCCCTTTACGCCGACCCGATTCCGAGCATGGGTGCGGGAATTCCCCCCAGCCTCTGCATGCAGGACATGTACCGGCATCTCCCCGAGGAGCTGAGCCTTTGGTACGACGAAAACGGCCGGGGTCAGACCGATGTGCACGTGCAGATCTGCATCAGCTTCCAGAAGTCGATGTTCTGCGTCACCAATGCGGCGATCGCTGGAACCATGCCTCACCCGCTTGATGCCGAGGATCCTGAGCAAAAGGCAGCCAATCGGGCTTATGCCGAGTCATGGTCGGGCCGTTTGATGGGCTGTCAGCGCGGAGCACTGCTAGCGGCTGACTGACTTATTAGATCCTGTTGACTTGGATGTTTTGACCTGCGGCTCAGGCGATTGATCGCCCTGAGTCGAATTCCCGTGATGTTTCGGCGAATCAGATTGGATCCTGGATCTGTCGCGATGGCACACATCGGGTCACGAGTGATGCAATGAACTCTGATGGGTGGCGGGTAACGGTGGTTCAATCATTGATCGCATCTACCCGAAATCGAGAGATGCGGTTTTGAAGAATTCTCATTGATTTTTGAAGTCAATAAAAAAAACTCCCCGATCGTATGAATGACCAGGGAGTTTGATGAGTCTGAATCTGCTCAGATGGTGATCGAAGCAAAGGCTCAGATATCAGCGCTAAAGGCCCAATCATTGGGCTCCAGGCGGGCGATGATCTCGAAAGAGTCGCCGTTATTGGGCTCTAAAACATAGGCTGTGCCCTGTGGATCGGGATAAATATTGGTTGTTCCTTCGAATGGATCGTCGTGACCAACGATGACCTTGTTCCCAGACTCAACACCTTGGGAGAGCATTGGAGCAACCCTGTCGTGGTAGGTATCGAGTTGCTCTTCTGTGTAATCTTCAAAGGGCAAGAAGTTTAGATTGGAATCTACTTCGTCATAACCGCCAAAAGCAATTGTTGCAGTGTCTTTAGCTCGGCAGTATTCACTTGAAATAACTTGACCGATCAAAATGTCATTGGCTTCAAAGCCTGCACCAATGGCTTCAGCTTCAGCAATCCCTTGATCATTCAACATCCGCTGTGTTGAACAATCATCGAGGCTCATATCAGGATCAGCTTGATCAGCATAATCAATCTCAGTTGTTGTATGCCTCAAGTAAATCACCATGCCGCCTGCCTGAAGCTTCTTCAAAAGCTTTTTATCATTCTTTATCTTGTTAACGAAGGATGCATTGTTATATTCGCCTTCACTTAGACCGTCGGTTTGATCTGAGAGATTGCCAAAAACACCATCACCGTTGATGTCAACTGCTTTTTTATTTTCTACTTTGTTAATCCATTTGTCCTTTGCTCGTTTTTCACCACCTACAGCAATTCCATTGCCATCGCTGATTTCGAAACTAAGCTTTTTGAATTTACCTTTTTTGTTTTCATAGACAACATGTGTTTTGCCCTTGTACTCCACAATGCCGGTTGTTACGCCTTCCATTGCGCCGCCGGGTCTGGGGAAATCAGGCAAATCATTATAAATATCCATTCCATCACTCATCCACAGTGGAATGAATTTGGATGGAGTTTCATTCCTCTCCATACCATAGGGCGCTAAACCAATTTCATGGGTGCCTCCTAGGTAGTAGAGGCCCATGCCTGTGTTATTCCGGCGGCCATCGTTGTA
>CAJWLE010000042.1:0-11778 GCA_913042965.1 uncultured Synechococcus sp. | reverse complement strand
ATATATACAGACCGAATAAAACCAATTCACAGAAAGCAGACACCTTTTAAATAGCGATTAGATCAATCTGGTCTCCAATCGACAAACCAAATCGATCAATGGAGCCGCTTCGCAATTCAATCCAATTATCGATCGGAAGGCTAGATTCGTAAAGCGGGCATTCATCAGGCTCAGCACTTGCACAGATCGGTGTTTTTGCAGACATATCAATAATCTGGCCATCGTTTAGAAAAAGAATATCTAATGGGGCGATACAATTAAACATATACACTGACTTTTTCTGTGCTTTCGTTTGAGGGAACATCATTCCCCTCTTTTTCGGGAGAGCCTCACGTTGCATCATTCCAAGGGATTGCTGGAAATCAGATTCAGCTGATTCAAGTCGCACTGTGTCTCCACTCTCAAAGACTGCCTTGAACGTTGGCTTGAGACGCTGCTGAGATGAAAGGGATACATCATCCGGCTTTATATCACTAACAGATGTGTTGATAAATCTATCCATAGTAGTAATCAAGGTGCCACCATTCACCGGAAAACGAATAATCTCATCAGATCCTCGATGAACAATCTGGTCACCCTCTGCGGGATTGAAATCAGTAATGAGATCTTGACCTGAACTGATCACAAAGAAATCAGCCCCTGGTCCTCCTGTCAGCACATCGCTACCACCACGCCCATCGAGAATATCGTCGCCTTTGCCTCCAATCAGGGTATTACCTTGTCGATTTCCAATCATTTTTTCATGAGCCTTCGATCCATTAAGCTGTAATTTCTTTGAAGACGCTTTCAGTTTTACCCTTTTCTTAGTCCAAAAACGCTGAGACATAGAGATTGAAGCAATAACTTTATTTTAATAAAGCCTAAGCTTCAGGATTGGAATTTTAATAATTTACCAACATTGCGAACAGGTTCAAAAAGAGCTGCAGACTTTCAACAAATACTTTCAGCAAAGAATTCACATGTCAAACAGATTTGAACTGCGTCGCTATACGACAATTGAATTCCAAGCTTGAAATTGTTTCAGATCAATTCACACGTCCATCAAAAAACATCTGTTTCTTGATTCAGGCCATTGATCGTTGAATGCAACTCCATAACGATCGCCGCGCGCTTGATCTAGCAAAAAAGCAAGGAAGCCAGAAGCGCTGATTAGGCTTGCTGCCATGCGTAACTCCTTCTTCGATCAGAGCCTGGACGCCGGAGCGATTCGACGCCGCGTGCAGGAGCTGGCGATCGGCAAGGTGGGCTTTTACAGCGTCGGGCTCTATCCAGCCTCCTTGGCGTACAACTGCGCGATGCAGAACGCGGAAGGGCGGCTGCTGTTGGCTCCGCGTCCTGGCCGGGACCTCTTGGGCGCCTTCCCTGAGGACACGATTGCCAATATGGATGACGAGCACGTGGAAACCGTGCTCGACATGGGTGGGCATCGCAGCGGTGGCGAGCGGCTAGCCAACACGTTGCGTGATCTCATCCAACGCTGCGACCTTGTCGTTCTCAGCGCCAACAGCAATCACATCGAGGAAGACCTCAACGAAGCCTGTCGCCTGAGGCAAGAGCTGGGGAGGGCGCAGGTGGTGCTGGCCTGTTTGGCGGGATCGTTCAGCCACGACACGATCAACAACAGCGCCTACGTGTTGTGCGAAAAGGAGCCGAACCTCGCCTTTTTCTCCGGCTTCCACCGGCATGGGGCACTGCGCAACCCCTTCGACAGCTTCACCGCGAACTTCTGTCATCCCAATGCCCTCACGGCGATGCTGGGGGCCCAGCTGATGGATCAGCTTTCCCCCAACATCCAGGTGGCCGCAGGGGTTCACAACGTTGAAGGGCAATACATCAAAGCCGCCAAGAACATGGCTTCCGTGTTCGCCGGGTTCGGCTATTCGTTCCACCAGGACAACCCCGGGGTTCTGCCCACACTGCTCACGCTTCTGCTGGATCAGTGCCTTGATCAAGCGGCAACCGTCTCGATGGCGCGACCCGATCGGCAGAAGCTTTATCACCGTCAGCCGATCCCGCTCACGGAACTGGGCTATGCCGTACCCAGGATCGAAGCCACCCTTGTGAGGGATGGTGATTTCGAGAAAGTGCGCGATCACACCTTCGTTCAGCTCACCGCGATGGTGGCCGATGTTCGCGGCAGCATGATGCTGCCGAGGAACGGCAAGCCAACCCGCAATTTTCAAGCCGGGCAGGTGCTTGCTCACCACATGCGCGAAGAGCAGCGCTGCCCCAATTCCATGGAGGAATTGGAGGCATGGTGTGAGAGCTACGGTCTCCGGCGCGGTGGGCTGGAGGGTCTCAAATCCCTGCGCTACTGGCCACAGATCGCAAGGAAATACTCCATACCCGCCCATGACGCCTCCATGGTGAATCTGCTTTACATGTCGATCTACGGCCGTCCTGCGGTGAAGCAGACCGCCTTCCGAGTGATGAGCGACAGCCGTGAACTCTCCAGCTATTGCCAGGAATCGGTTCGCCCAAGCCACAGCCGCCGCTACGCCGAGGCACTGCAGAACCTCGATGTTCCTGAAGCCCTTGATCTGGTGGTGAATGCCGTGATTGCCGACAACGCTCGACGGGCCATGCGGGGTGATGTACCGCTGGAGGACAGTGACTCCGACACCACAGCGGACTATCTGCAGCTGATGAGCTCCATCGAAAGCCAGCTGGACAGTTGAGTCGCCTGGGGTTCCGCACACCGGGGGCTAGCCAAACCCGCAATCAGCGCGAGAGTTCCACTCTGAGACTCTTGAGATTGACGTGGTCAGGGCCGTTGAAACGATCGCGGCACGATTTCACCCCCCCGAAAGGATCACAGGGATCCGGAGTCTGGGGTCGGGCAACGTCAACGACACCTACCTGGTGACCCATGCCGGCAAAGGCCATGGCGCTTTTGTGTTGCAGCGTCTGAACACCCACGTGTTCCAGCGACCCGACCTGGTGATGCGCAACCTCGAAGCACTGGGATCCCACGTTCAGCGCCGACTGGCGACTCCCCCCCCGGAACTGGCGGGCCGTCGCTGGGAGATTCCCCGCGTTGTCCCCTGCCGTCAGGAGAGTCCCTGGATCGAACACAACGGAGAGTTCTGGCGGTCAATCACCTACATCGCCGCGGCAACAACACCTGATGTGATCCGAGATCGCTCCCACGCCCGCGAGGTGGGCTATGGACTCGGGATGTTTCACAGCCTGATCAGTGACCTGCCCACCAGCGATCTGGCTGACACCCTCGAAGGTTTTCACGTCACCCCCCAATACCTCCAGAGATATGACCAAGTCCTGAAAGGTTGTCCCTCGAATGCCCCTGGATTGGATGAACTGCATCGGTTCGTCGAGAAGCGACGCGATCAAGTCGACGTGCTTGAAACAGCGCTACAGCGAGGAGAACTGCAGCACAGACCCATCCACGGAGATCCAAAAATCAACAACGTGATGATTGATGAAACCAGTGGCCAGGCCGTTGGACTCATTGATCTCGACACCGTCAAACCAGGGCTGGTGCACTACGACATCGGCGACTGTCTGCGCTCGTGCTGCAACCCCGCAGGAGAGGAGGTTCAGGAGCTTTCAGCGGTGACATTCGATCTGAGCCTCTGCGACGCGATCCTCGAGGGTTATTTCTCCGTTGCCTCTGGATTCCTCAGCGAATGGGATCAGCACTATGTGCCGGACTGCATTCGCTTGATTCCCTTTGAGCTCGGTCTGCGTTTTCTCACCGACCACCTTGAGGGGAACCTCTACTTCCGCACCGACAGGCCGAATCACAACCTCCAACGTGCTGCAGTGCAGTTCCGACTCACCGAACAGATCGAGCAACAGTTGCCTGAAATCAAGGCCATCGTGAAACGCCGAGCCGGCTGAGCCCATGCCGAGACCCGCAGCAACGCTGCAGCAGAGGATCCGGCTGGTGCCTTTTGAACCATCCCTGGCCGAGAAATACCAGGTGAACGCCAGCCTCTCCTGGTTGATCTCCGGCGCGCTGACCCTCAACTTTGAGGTTCTGAGCCAGGACGGGCTCAGAGAGCTTGTTGTGCCGCAGCCACTGATCGACGGTGAACAACACAACGGGGTGCGCCGCGATGGCCTTTGGACAAGCACCTGCTTTGAAGCTTTTCTTGGCCTTCCGGGTGAATCGCGCTACTGGGAAATCAATCTGGCCGCCAATGGCGACTGGGCTGTCTATCGCTTCAGCGACTACCGCAGCGGCCAGGCGGAACAGAGCCAACCTGTCCCCCCGTTGGTGCATCTCCGTCGCTCGCAGCACCAGTTGGGTCTGGAGGCCAGCCTCGACCTCAGCCCCTGGTGGCCCCAAGGCATTTGTCCCGACATCGCCTTGACCACCGTTCTGGACCGCGGAGACAAAGGACTGAGTTACTGGGCCATCAGCCATCCCAGCGATCGCGCCGACTTTCATCAGCGCAGTGCTTTTTTGAAAAGCTGAGTTGGATCGGTAAGGTCGATCCAGGTCCGCGATTGAGCCATGCGGCATCGCTTCGCCCTGGTCAGCGGCATCGTCCTGGGGGCGGCAAGCCTCAGCGCGTTGGCCATCCATCGATCAGCCATCAACACGGCAGCCAGCCCAGCCGAAACGTCCAAGACCTCCCTGCTGCTGCCGGCTGCTGCTGCTGCTGCTCCAGAACGTCGTTATCCCAGGGTTCCGGCTAATGATGTCGCCACAGCTGAACTGCTGGCCAGCGTCGAAACAGCCCTGCGGGAGCCCTCCACCGCGCCAGGCCTGCTGCCGGATCTTGGCCATCAGCAGCAGGTGATCTACAGGGTGCTGTCGGCGCAACCCACACGGTCAGCCGCCGTTGTGGCTGCTCTGCCGCAGCGATGGCGCAGCGTGGCGGAACGCCATCTCGCAGCGCGCCGGGAATTCCTCACCATGGCGCGACGCAGGGGGCCGTCCACCCTGCCGGCCTGGCGGATCATCCAGCCCGAACCCGCTGAACAGCTTCTACAGCACTACCGCAAGGCCGAAGCTGCCACCGGCATCGCCTGGGAGGTGCTGGCAGCCGTCAACCTTGTGGAAACGGGGATGGGGCGCATCGACGGCGTGTCGGTCGCCAACGCCCAGGGCCCCATGCAGTTCCTGCCCACAACCTGGGCGCAGGCCGGTGTTGGTGCGGGCGACATCCGCGACCCCCATGACGCCATCCAGGCAGCGGCTCGATATTTGGTGCGTCGCGGCGGTTTGCAGGACATCCGCCAGGGACTCTGGGGATACAACAACAGCGACTACTACGGCCGTGCCGTGATGCTGTATGCCTCGCTGATGGAGGAGGACCCTCGGGCCTACACAGGCCTCTATCACTGGGAGATTCACTACAACTCGGCTGTCGGCGATCTTTGGTTACCGGTGGGCTACGCGCAACAGCGGTCCATTCCGGTGCAGGACTACCTGAAACGTCATCCCGAAAGCCGCCCACCGCAATGATCGGAAGAGCGCGGACCCTTACGCTGTTTTGACGCGTGAATTGTGCAGCGGGTGTCCAAGGAAACCTCCCATCGCGGCGAAGAACTCAAGGACCTGGGCTGGTCCGCCCCCGATGTGGCCCGCTACATCGAACTGTGGGAGTACCGCCAGCGTTGGGGTGCGATGAATCTCGAACGGGAGGATCGCCTGTTCCTGCGCAAAGCGGAGAAGGCCCTCCCAGCCATCCTCAGCGGCCGGGCATCAGCCAAGAAATCGATTCAAGACAAGACCTACTACCGCTGGCTGCGCTTCCACTGCGACGCCATGCTCAACGCTGAATCGGAGATGGGGCTAGGGGAGGGCATGCGCGGCGCCTGGCCGGTGATGCTGGAAACGGAACTTCGGATCCTGGGTCACTACGAGCCGGTGCTGGGGCTGCCGGACACCCTCAAGGCCAAAGCACTGGCGCCGGTGCGCGAAACCCTGGCCTCCCAGGTTGCTGCCATGGGGACGACCAAGGCGTACGACTTCCAGGCCCCCTTGATCAGCCTGAAAGAACAGGAACCGAGCAACCGCTGGAAGCATCTCCGGGATGTTGACGCCAGCGACCGCACCTACCCGCTGCTCAATGCCGATGCGGTGGAGGGATTTCGTCACGAAGCCCATACGGCCATCCATGACCTGATTCGCAGCAACTTCCCTTCCCTGAGCGACACCGACAAACCAGAGCTCTCCCACGACTAGAACAGGAACACAGGCGTTCCTTTTCCGCCCGATGTCCCAACATTTCGAGACCCTTCAACTACACGCTGGTCAGTCCCCTGATCCGGCGACAAATGCACGGGCGGTTCCGATCTATCAGACCAGCTCGTACGTGTTCAACGATGCGGAACACGGCGCGAACCTGTTCGGCCTGAAGGAGTTCGGGAACATCTACACCCGTCTGATGAATCCGACGACGGATGTGTTCGAGAAGCGCGTGGCGGCACTGGAGGGCGGCGTCGCTGCCCTGGCCACAGCATCGGGGCAGTCGGCTCAGTTCCTGGCGATCACGAACTGCATGCAGGCCGGAGACAACTTCGTTTCAACGTCGTACCTGTACGGCGGCACCTACAACCAGTTCAAGGTTCAGTTTCCGCGCCTGGGTATCGACGTTCGTTTCGCCGATGGCGACGAGGTTGACAGCTTTGCAGCGCAGATTGACGACAAAACGAAGGGCATCTACGTGGAGGCGATGGGCAACCCCCGCTTCAACATCCCCGATTTTGAAAAGCTCTCGGCTCTGGCAAAGCAGAACGGCATTCCACTGATTGTTGACAACACCCTCGGCGCCTGCGGTGCCCTGATGCGGCCGATCGAGCATGGTGCTGATGTGATCGTGGAAAGTGCCACCAAGTGGATTGGAGGCCACGGCACCAGTCTCGGCGGAGTGATTGTTGACGCCGGCACGTTCAACTGGGGCAATGGCAAGTTTCCGTTAATGAGCCAGCCCAGCGCCGCTTATCACGGGCTTGTGCACTGGGATGCATTCGGCTTCGGAAGTGACATCTGCAAGATGCTGGGGCTGCCGGACGACCGCAACATCGCCTTTGCTCTGAGAGCAAGGGTTGAAGGCCTGCGGGACTGGGGTCCGGCGGTAAGCCCGTTCAACAGCTTCCTGCTGCTTCAGGGGCTGGAGACCCTCAGCCTGCGGGTGGAACGTCACACCGAAAACGCAATGGCCTTGGCCACCTGGCTGGATGAGCATCCCAAGGTGGAGAGTGTGAGCTATCCGGGCCTGGCGGGTGACCCCTACAACGCCGCAGCCAAGAAGTACCTCACAGGCCGTGGCATGGGCTGCATGCTGATGTTCTCGCTCAAGGGTGGTTACGACGATGCCGTGCGCTTCATCGACAGCCTCAAACTCGCCAGCCATCTGGCCAACGTGGGTGATGCCAAGACGCTGGTGATCCATCCGGCATCAACCACCCACCAGCAACTGAGTGAGGACGAACAGGCCTCGGCAGGGGTCACCCCGACGATGGTTCGGGTGTCGGTGGGTCTCGAACACATCGACGACATCAAGGCCGACTTCGAGCAGGCCCTCGCCTGATCCACCCTGGAGAGCGATGGCACTGATCCTCCCCCGCAGTTACCACAAGATCGGTGCCGTCGAACGCAACCGGATCTCCTGGATCGAGCCCAAACAGGCCGAACGCCAGGACATCCGGCCATTGCGCATCGGCATTCTCAACATCATGCCGCTGGGGAAGCAGTACGAATTCAACCTGCTGCACCCTCTTGGCCTGTCGGTGCTTCAGATCGAACCGGTCTGGATCCGCCTCAACACCCACGCCTACAAAAGCTGGGATCAGGAGCACCTGAACAATCTGTACGTCAGCTGGGAGGAGGCCCTGGCTCAGGGCCCCATCGATGGATTGATCATCACCGGTGCTCCGGTGGAACATCTGCCGTTTGAGCAGGTGAAGTACTGGAAGGAACTGGTGCAGGTGATCGAAGAAGCCAGGTCAATCTGTGCCAGCACCCTTGGCCTGTGCTGGGCGGGCTTTGCCCTGGCCTATCTCGCCGGCGTTGACAAACATTCCTTTGATCGCAAGCTGTTTGGGGTTTACCCCATGCGCAGCCTGGTGCCGGGCCACCCGCTGATGGGCACCCAGGATGACCGCTTTCACTGCCCGCAGAGCCGACATGCAGGCCTCCCCGATGCCGCAATGGAATCAGCCCAGCGCCAGGGGCGACTCCGCCTGCTCGCCCATGGCGAACAGGTGGGCTACAGCATTTTTGAAACCCCCGACCAGCGGCAGCTGATGCATCTGGGCCATCCGGAATACAACGTTGGACGCATCGTGGGCGAGATGGAACGGGACAAGGCCCGTGGAGATGTTCCACCACCGGAGAATTTCAATGCAGGCAACCCCAAGACGAGCTGGCGGTCACATCGCAACCTGCTGTTCCAGCAGTGGTTGTGGTTCTGTTATCAGCGCGTGAGCTTGGCGGGCTGATCCTGCAACCGCGTGGGAGCTGATTTGCGATTGAGTTCCCGTTCCAAAGCCGCGATGCGGCGTTCCCGCAAACAATGGCGGCAGCCCCCAAGGGTCTGGAGATGCTTTTCGGGGGTGATGGTGATCAGCTGAACGGGATGTTGCTTGCAGCGGATCTTCACCGGGCTTTTGAAGCTGCGCCAGACGACCTCGCTGTAGTCGTACTGATCACCAAAGCGCTGCTCTGCGCGCTTGAGGAATTCGTCCTTGGTGATTCGAGCTCCCATGGAAGGAATGTATGGGAGATCGTGACAGCTCGAACAAGGGCTTCATGGGTCGTCACCAGCGGGGCACACGAACGGCTCGTTCAACCATCAGGCTGGTCCCATCGATCTGCGGCTGGGAGGCCATGGCGCTGAGCAGCGAACAAACGCAGCACCTGGCGCCTGTTCAACCGTGGACATTGATCCGAGGCTGGGTCAAACCGGATGCCGCAACCTTCTGGCGCAACCAGCTGGCGGAATCTGTTGGCTGGCAGCAACCGATCGTGAGGGTTTACGGACGCCAGCACCCGGTGCCGCGCCTCACAGCCTTTCTTGCGGAAACTGGTGTGCGTTACCGCTACAGCGGAACACAACACAGCGGCTCAGGCTGGCCGGACTGGTTCGTCCCTTTGCTGAAGGAGGTGAAACAGGCCTGCTCCTGCAACTTCAACGGTTGCTTGCTGAATCTGTATCGCCATGGCGACGATCGGATGGGATGGCACGCCGACGATGAACCTGAAATCGATCAAAGCTCTCCCATCGCATCTCTCTCTTTCGGGGCCAGTCGCGATTTTCAGCTGCGCCATCGCCACGAGACGGGCAACAAAACATCCTTGAGCCTTGCTGATGGTGATCTGCTGATCATGCAGTCGGGCTGTCAGCAGAGCTGGCAGCACTGCATTCCGCAACGCAAGAAGATCCTCACCATGCGGCTCAACCTCACGTTTCGCCGGTTTCAGATGGCTTGACCCAACCGTTCAGAGGCCGAGGAACATCGCAGGAATACGGTCCAGGAAGTGATATCCCATCATCTGGAAAACGATGTTCACCAGCATTCCTGCCAGATGCAAAGCACCAACTAAAGCCAATCCCCGCCAAAGCTTCTCAAACTGAGCGGGCGGTTGATTGGCAGTCCATGTTCCTGAATCGCTTGCCATGGGCCTGAAGCGCTGATCGATTCAAGCTTCAGCTAGCAATCATTTTTTACAACTGAATGTTATTAACTGTCATCAACGGCGCTCCCCGGCCATCAATGCACCAGCAACGTCAACACCTGTCCCCACAGGGGAGCCGTGATCAGAGCCAGCACCGTGCTCCAGAAGACCAAACTCGCTGCATCTCCCTGCTCCCGGTCCGCCGACTCCGAGAGCAGAAGCACTGAGATAGCGGTTGGGGTGGCACCCTGCAAAGCCATGGCCTTGATCATCAAGGGGTCCCAACGCAACAGCAAACCGAGAACCATCAGCAGCAGGGGGAAGAGCAGAAGTTTTCCCACCAGAGCCGACCTCAGTCCGCGATTCAGCAGGCCAGGGATGCGCCGATCCCGGAACAACGCACCAAGCCGCAACCCCACCACAAACAAAGCCAGGATCAGCACCAGCCTTGAGGGCCACCACAGCGCATCAGCGAGGCTCTCGCTCCACGGGGTCCACTGCACCAGCAAAGCTCCGAGCAGGCCACGACTGGCAGGACTGAGCAACAGCCCCTGTGCGGCCCCCTGAAGCAGAGAACTGGACTGCAAGGAACCACCGGCCAGCATCACCGCACCCACGCTCCAGGTGAACAGCGTGGCCCCGATGTCGTAGCCAATGGTGATCGACAAGGCTGTCTCCGGAAGGAATGCAAGCGCCAGAGGGACGCCCACATAGGCCGTGTTGCCAACGCAGCTGCCCAACCGCAACGCCGAAGAGCGGTGGGGCTTGCCCGCGGATTCGATGGAAACCAACACCAACCAGAGACTCACCACCACCGGCGCCACAACAGCGGCCTTCAGCACGGCGCTCGTCAAGCCACCACGCAGCAGCAATCCCATCACGCTCAACGGCACGCCGAAACGAACCAACGGCCGCGCCAGACGCGTCGACAACTCGGGTTGCTGGCCCCCCAGCCAGAACCCAACCAGCAGGGAGGGGACCAGCTCCAGCAGGAAGCTCAGCATGGCCAAACTCCCAGTGCAGACTCAACGCTAATCACCATCAGGAGATGCCAGGCAATGCGTGCATCGCCCCAGACCAGACCTCATCGGATCGTTCGAAGCGATGGCGGCAGCGACCAACTCACCAGACAGCAGTTCAACAGCTACGACGCTGCCTATGACGCATTGGAGAGGTACTACGGCGATTTCTGCTGCTCCGATGACGACCGGATCGACTACACGATCAAGGCTTGTTCTGATCCCGCTGCCGGACCTGAGCCATGAAGCGACGCACCCGGCGACGGCGCCATTGATCAGTGATCACGAAAGGTGCAGCGATCAAACCGAGCACCAAGAACACCCGCAGCAGATCCTCCAGTGAGGCCTGGGGCAGGGCCGGGAACAGAGTGACAGCGACCTGCAGCATCAGACCATCTGGCTGAGGAAACGCCGGCTGCGCTCTTCGCGGGCGTTGGTGAAGAAGCTGGCGGGATCTGAGGTCTCCACCACCTGCCCCTGGTCCATGAACATCACACGGTCAGCCACCTCGCGGGCAAAACCGAGTTCATGGGTCACCACCACCATGGTCATGCCGTCTCTGGCCAGTTGTCGCATGGCATCGAGCACCTCCTTCACCCGTTCGGGATCGAGGGCACTGGTGGGTTCGTCGAACAACATCACCTCAGGATCCAGAGCCAGGGCGCGGGCGATCGCCACCCGTTGCTGCTGGCCGCCGCTCAGCTGCGCGGGAAACTTGTGCGCCTGCTCTCGGATCCCCATCTGATCGAGCAGCTCGATGGCCCGCTGCTCAGCCTGCGCTTTGGGTCGTTTCTGCACCTTTACCGGCGCCAGGGTGATGTTGTCGAGGATTGAAAGATGAGGGAAGAGGTTGAACTGCTGAAACACCATGCCGACGCGGCGCCGGATCTCGCGCACCGGCCGCTCCTCATGGGCTGCATCCAAGCGAACCCCCAGCACATCCAACTCACCGCCGTCGAGCTTTTCCAGACCGTTGAACGTGCGGATCAGGGTGCTTTTTCCCGATCCGGAAGGCCCCATCACCACCAGCACTTCCCCACTGGCCACCTCAAGGTTGACCCCATCGAGAGCACGCGATCCCGGGGTGTAGCTCTTCACCAAATCGGTGGCGCGAATAGCGACGGTCATCGGTCGGATCGGAGAGGGTCGAGCCGAAGCTCCAGG
>CAJWLE010000041.1:0-11797 GCA_913042965.1 uncultured Synechococcus sp. | reverse complement strand
AGGACATCCTGTTGCTGGACGTCACCCCTCTTTCTCTGGGTGTGGAGACCCTCGGCGGTGTGATGACCAAGATGATCACCCGCAACACCACGGTCCCCACCAAAAAGACCGAGACCTATTCCACGGCTGTGGATGGTCAGACCAATGTGGAGATTCACGTGCTCCAGGGTGAGCGCGAGATGGCTTCCGACAACAAGTCGCTAGGAACCTTCCGTCTTGACGGCATTCCTCCGGCCCCTCGCGGCGTGCCGCAGATCGAGGTGACGTTCGATATTGATGCCAACGGCATCCTCAGCGTCAATGCCAAGGACAAGGGCAGCGGCAAGGAGCAGTCCATCTCCATCACCGGTGCTTCGACGCTCTCGGATTCCGAGGTCGACAAGATGGTCAAGGACGCTGAATCCAATGCCAGCGCTGATAAGGAAAAGCGCGAAAAGATCGATCTGAAGAATCAGGCTGAAACCCTCGTTTATCAGGCTGAAAAGCAGATGAGCGAACTGGGCGACAAGGTTGAGGCAGATGCCAAGGCCAAGGTCGAGGAGAAGCGCATCAAGCTCAAGGAGGCTGTCGATCAGGAGGATTACGACGCGATGAAGGCGTTGCTGGAGGAACTCCAGCAGGAGCTCTACACGGTGGGTGCTTCTGTTTATCAGCAGGATGGCGCTGCTGCTGGCGGCGCTGCCCCCGGAGCTGACGCCGGTGCAACGGGCAACGCTGCTTCAGGTGGTGATGCTGCTGACGATGTCATCGATGCGGAGTTCACGGAGACCAAGTGATCCGCTGAGTTCATGGCGATTGCAAAGGGGCCCAAACGGGCCCTTTTTTCATGGCTCCTGGAGTGCGGTTGAAACCCACTCCGCCGTGGCAGGTGCAAGGAGAACACCATTGCGATAGTGACCACTCGCCACGATCAGTCCTGGTTCCAGTACGTCCAACAACGGTGCTGGTCGATCCACCGGTCGGGCCCGCAAGCCACTCCAATGCTCGATCACCCGGGCGCTGCGCAGCCATTCCGGTGCGCTGTCATTGAGAGAACGCATCAGAGCCAGGGGATTGTCCGCAGCGTCGGTTCCGGGTTCCACTGTTGCTCCAAGCAGCAGTCGTCCCGGTCCATCAGGGATCAGGTTGAAGCTCTGATCGACCAGAACAGCCGGCCAATGCATCCAGGTTGTCGGACCTTCCCTCAATTGCAGGGTGAGGGCTTGTCCGAGCACTGGACTGATCGGAAGGCTGTGACCAAGAGGCTCCAGCAGCGCTCCAGTGCTCAGCCCCGAGCAGATCACCACGCTGTCGTGGCAGGTGCTGCCTCCTTTGGCGTGATGCAGCCGCCAACCGGAGCCATTGCGCTCCAGCTGCTCCACACGGGTTGCCAAGGGTTGAACACCCTCCTGGAGCAGTGCTCGCCTTAAGGCGATTTGAAGCCTCAGTGGGTCGACACGACCATCTGCCCTTGAGTGCAGTGCACCGTGGAGTGCGGTTGGCCAGATTGTGCGGACCTGATCGCTCGTTTGCAGTTCCAGGCCCAGATCTTTCCGTTGCTCGGCGAGGGCCTTCATCCGTGCCGCCGCGTCTCGATCGGCAGCAATCTGCAGCAGCCCCGTTTGCAGGGTGAGGCAGGTCTCGAATTCCTGCAGGGCCTCCACCCATCGGGGCCAGAGCTGCATGCTCCGGCGGCGTAAACGCCAGCCTCGACCACTTGTGCGGCGGAACACATGTCCCATCAACACGCCAAGGGACGCGCTGGTGCCGTTGAGTTCAGACTCTGATGTCTGCCTCAGAACCGGTTCATCCCAGCGAGGATCCAAAAGAGTGACGGAATGGCCCTTGAGGGCCAGTTCCCATGCTGAGCCGAGGCCTACAGCTCCGGCACCAACAATTGCGACGGATTGGGTCAGCTGAGGGCCTCGTCCGGGATCACTTCCGAATAAGCCTCGAAACCAGCGGCTACAGCGCTGTAGGAGCGTTGCAGTCGGGAGCTGTCCTGCAGACGGGCAGCCTCATCAAGATTGGCCAGTGCAGCCTTGAGGTCCCGGGCGATCGATTCAGCCTCCTTGCGTTCGGATTTGTCGAGTCGTTGGTTGATGTAGAGCATTTCGCGACCCACCTCCTGCATCGGCCCGTGGATCAGATTCCGAGTGAATGTCCAGTCTTCGATGCTCACCAGGCGGGCCAGTTCAGGGAGACGGCTCTTCGTCTCTTCAAAGGCCGCGGCCTGACGTGCAATAACCGCTGCGTCGTCCGCTTTGACGGCGGCAGGCGTGATCAATCCCAGGCTCAGGGTGATGCAGAGGCAGAACGCGGCGAGGCGGCGCAGGGCCTTCAGCATGATCCAAAAAAAAAGTTCTGGGACTTTAACCAGACCACAGGACGCGGGAGAATTTGTTTTTAAAGCTTCGTTGTGAGTGAGGCCACGGTCATCCTCCAGATGATCTGTCCGGATCGGCCCGGGCTGGTGAGTGAGCTGGCGGGCTGGGTTGCCGCCAACGGCGGCAACATCCGCCATGCCGATCACCACACCGATGTGGGGGCTGGTTTGTTCCTCAGCAGGATCGAATGGCAGTTGATGGGGTTCGGTATTCCACGCGAGGCCATTGCAGCTGCGGTATCAGCGTTGGGGGAACGCTTGAACGCTCAGGTCCAGCTGCGTTTTTCGGATGAGCTGCCGCGGGTGGCCATTTTGGCCAGCAAACAGAGCCACTGTTTACAGGATCTGCTCCTGCGTGTGCAAAGCGGTGAGCTGCCGATGCAAGTGCCGCTCGTCATCGCCAATCATCCCGAGCTGGAGGGGCTCTGCCGTGCGTTCGACGTGCCGTTTATGCACGTTCCGGTGTTGCGGGATCGCAAGTCCGAGGCCGAGCAGCAGATCCTTGATCTCTTGGTTGAGCATCGGATTGAACTGGCGGTTCTGGCCAAATACATGCAGGTGCTGAGTTCAGACTTTCTGTCTCGCTTCCCAGAGGTGATCAATATTCACCACTCGTTTCTGCCGGCTTTTAAAGGTGCTCAGCCTTATCACCGCGCCTGGGAGCGAGGCGTCAAGTTGATTGGCGCCACTGCCCACTACGTCACCGAGGATCTCGACGACGGCCCGATCATTGAGCAGACCACGGTGCATGTCAGTCATCGCGATGAGGTGGAGGATCTGATTCGCAAAGGCCGTGATACGGAACGGCTGGCACTGGCCCGAGCTCTGCGGTTGCATCTGCGCCGGCAGGTGATGGTTTATCGGGGCCGCACCGCGGTGTTTGCGTGATCGGCGCGCGGCTGTTTCGGATTGGTTTGTTTCTGTTGCCCTCCAGTGCATTGTTGGGAGGGCTGTGTCTGTTGGCGGCTGCAGTCAGCGGTAGCCGAGACAGGCCAGTGCCGATCTGGCGTGATCGCTGGTGTCAGCCCCTCCTGCTGGCGGGTGCGCTGATGCTGATTGGGGCGCTCCAGGCCCACACGGGTGCTTTGGCCTGGGCGGGTCTAGGCAACTGGTTGCCGTTGATCTGGGCGTTCTGGGCCTTTCAGCCGTATCTGATGTCGGAGAGTCAGCGACGCGATGCAGCCTGGATGCTGGTGGCTGGAACGCTGCCGGTGCTGCTCACCGGTTTTGGCCAGATGTTTCTCGGTTGGGAGGGACCATGGCAGTTGGGTGGCGAAGCGGTCGTCTGGTTTGTTGCTCCCGGTGGGAAGCCCATCGGGCGTTTATCTGGCCTGTTTGATTACGCCAACGTCGCGGGAGCCTGGCTGGGGGTGATCTGGCCTCTGATGATTGCGGCAGTGCTGCGTCCCGATGGATGGCGGCGCCGTGGTGCTGCGCTGGTGCTGGCGCTGGCAGCCGGCATGGCGGTGCTGCTGACCCAGTCGAGAAATGCCATGGGTGGCCTTGCCCTGGCTTTGCCTCTGGTGATCGGCCCTGCCCGCTGGATCTGGCTTCTGCCGTTCATGCTGCTGGTGAGCTCACCGCTGCTGATGGTTGTGCTCCCAGGCATTCCCCCTGGCCTGCGCCAGGGTGCGATGGCTTTGTTGCCGGACTCGATCCTCGAGCGATTGCTGCAGCGCGAAGGGGAGACGGCTTGGAAGCACACCCGCCTGGGGCAGTGGACCTACGCCATTCAGTTAGTGGCTGCTAGGCCCTGGTTGGGCTGGGGTTCGGCGGCTTTCAGCGTGATGTATCCGATCTATGCCGCCAAGCGTTGGCATGGGCACTCCCACAATCTGCCGCTGGAGTTAGCAATCAGCCATGGAGTGCCGGTGGCGCTGCTCATAACAGGCACCGTGCTGGCCCTGTTGGTGCTGGCGCTTCGGCGCGGCATCCTTCAGCAGGCCCCTCTGGAGAGGGCGTGGTGGACTTCGGCGTTGGTGCTGTTGACGATGCACTTCACCGATCTGCCCTTCTTTGATGCCCGGTTGAACCTGCTTGGCTGGATCCTGCTGGCCGGACTTTGCGCCTTTATTCGGCATCCCCAGCCAGCGCAAGAGCCTGATCGTGGTGATCCCGCAGACGTTCTGGTTTCAACGGCCCCCTGAGGTGGCACCACGGCAGTGTGCGTGTGCCCTCCCATGACTCCTGAGTCACCTCTGCCCATGGTGGTGGGTTTGGAAGCTCGGGTCCCGGCATCGGCTCCAGTTCTCCGTTGAGAGCTGCGCGGTACACCTTCTTCCAACCTCCCATGCTTTCGCGGCCCTCTCCGACGGCAGCGATCACCGGTGCAAGTCGTCGGTCGCTGCGCGACAGCAGCGCCTGAATCACACTCCAGCCATAGCTTTCGGGTCGGAAGTCGATGCCCTTGGGTTTGAGACGTTTGGCGAGTCGCTTCAGCCGTTTTTCGGCCTCAGGCCTGACACCTTGCCATTGAAACGGTGTCTGTGCCTTGGGAACGAAGGTGCTGACTCCGAGGGTGAAGCGCAGGCCAGGTGTCCCTTTTTTCAATGTCAGGAGTAGGTCGGCGGTGGCTTCCACATCTGCATCGGTTTCCGTCGGCAGGCCGACCATGCCGTAGAGCTTGAGCCCTGAGAGGCCGCCTTGTTTGGCATGGCGTGCTGCCTCATGGATTGCCTCGGTGGTGAGTTTTTTGTTCACCACCTCCCGCATTCGTTCGCTGCCGCTTTCGATCGCGATCGTGAGTGACCTGCTGCCGCGTTTGGCCAGAATCCTTCCCAGTTCGGGCGTCACGGTTGCGGCGCGAACCGAGCTGACACTCACGCGGGTGTCATCAAAGCGATCCTGATCCAGCCACTGCAGCAGATCACTGAACTGGGGGTGCTGGGTCACCGAGGCTCCGAGCAGGCCCAGACGCCGGGTGGCCTTCAGGCCTTTTTCCACCGCTGGAATCAAGCCGTCGTCGAGGGAGGAGGTACGGAACGGCAAGGTGAGATAGCTCGCCAGGCAAAAGCGGCACAGTTCTGGACAGCTGCGCACCACCTCCACCATGTGGATGTCTGGCCACGCCGCGTCCGGCGTAACCACGGTGGAATGGCTGAGGGTGTTCCCCCGCCAGGTTTGCTTTTCCACCAGGGGAGGGATGTCTGAATCCACCGGTTCCACACCAATCAGCGTCCCCGTCGCGTCGTATCGCGGGATATAGAGGCTGGGCACGTAGACCCCCTCCACCATGGCCAGTCGTCGCAGGCGTTCGGGTCGTGGCGCATTGCGGCATTGCTGCAGGGCATCGATGAAGGCACCGAGCAGCAGTTCACCGTCGCCCAGCAACACAGCATCAAAGAATGGTGCCAAGGGTTCAGGGTTGGCGGTGAGAACCGGTCCGCCACCAAACACGATCGGATCGTCATCGCCACGGTTTTCGGCCCAGATCGGAATGTTCTGGTTCTGCAGCAGCTCAGGAAGGACAGGTCCATCCAGCTCCCAGCTCAGAGAGAGTCCGAACAGATCGCAGCGTCGTGGCAACGGATCTCCCTGGTCGGTGAACAACCGGCGCACGTCCACATCGCTGCGCTGGGCCAGGGTTGCCCACACGATCTGATAGCCCAGGCTGGTAATGCCAACGGAATACGTGCTGGGAAAGGCCAGTACGGCCTTGAGAGCATCGTTGTCCGGCTGGGCCGGATCGAACAGCAGCGTTTCCTGATTCAGCTGAGGTCTCCTTGGGAGGACTGTGGGGGAGTCGGCGGGTTGAACGGCCGGCGGTGACGGTTGAGTTGTTTTTCCATTCGCTCCTCGGAGTCCAGTTCCATCCCCATCTGACGTTCGTAGATCGAATGGGGGTGAAAGAGCCTTGCCACTACGAAGCTCGTCAGGCAGGCCACCAGGATTGGTTTGAGGATCAACAGATCCTTGGTGAGGGCGAAGGCCAGAAACATCGCTGATATGGGCGTGCGTGAGCAGCCGGCCACGAAAGCTCCCATGCCTGCAAAGACATAGGTGGTGGGCACATGGCCCGTGAGGGCTTCGACACCAGTGCCGCAGGCCAGGCCCATGGCTCCTCCCAGCGTCAGCATTGGCATGAACAGTCCACCGGGTGCCCCTGATCCAGCCGCCAGGCCTGTGCAGAAAAACAACACCACAAAGCTCGACAGCGCCAGGCTGATGTCGGCTTCGCCGGCTCCGATCAGATGTTTGAGTTCACTGGGGTTGTGGAAGGTGTCCGGAAGCGCGGCGTAGACGCACCCCAGCACAACGCCACTGAGGGTCATGCGCAGGATGAGTCGGTCACCGAACCAACGGCTGCCCTGGCGCTGCATGGTGAGCACGTATCGGGTGTAGAGCTCCGCCAGCACACCCACCACCACTCCCAGGGCGATCAGGTAAATCAGGTCGATCGGAAGGAAGCGAACCAGTGGGGTGTACTCCCTCTCCAGCTGGAAGCCGATGGTGCTGCTGAGACCGCCTCCACCCATCACATCGGCCCAGGTGTCGGCGGAGAACGTGGTGATCAGCACCAGCAGCAGCACCACTGGCCGAGCTGAATGGAGCAGTTCCTCGATCGCATAGATGAAGCCACCGATGGGTGCACTGAACACAGCCGCGATGCCGGCACCACCGCCAGCGGCGACGATCACGCGGCGGAACGCCACTGGTGCTTTCAACCAGCGCGACATCTTCCAGGCCACTGACCCCCCCATCTGTACCGCTGGTCCCTCAGGTCCAAGCGGAAATCCAGCGCCGATGGCGATGATCCCGGCGACCAGCTTCACCAGCCCCACCCGCAAACCCATCGGCACGGGTCGGTGCCGGAGAAAGCCCATGATGTGAGTGATGCCGGCGCCACCGGCTGCCGGTGACAAACGGGTCACCAGCCAGGCCGACACCATCCCGCCGAAGCCGCCGAGGGCTGGCAACACCACCCAGGCCGGCAGTTCATCGAGCAGGTCGAGCCGCCAATCCCGCAGCAGGTTGATCCCACTGGTGAACAGAAGCCCTGTGATGGCCGCGCCCAGACCGGTGAGTGATAGCGCCAGCACCACCACCAGCCAGCGGCGCTCCAGCATTCGGCTGATGCTGCGGCTGGAGCCGAGAAGGTGGCGGCGTTTTTTGGGTTCGCTTAAGGAGGGCACAGACCTTTGGATTAGGCCTGGGCCAGAACGGCAGCTTCATCGGTGCTGCTGACGACCCGGCCCTGGTCCTCAAAGCCGTCGATCTGGTCGAAGTTCAGGTAGCGATAGAGCTGATCGGAAAGAGGGTCGATCTTCTCAGCTGCGATGCTCCGATATTCGTCTGGTGTTGGGATGCGGCCCAGCTGGGCGCAGACGGCCGCCAGTTCCGCGCTTCCCAGGTACACCTGAGCACCCTTGCCAAGCCGGTTGTTGAAGTTGCGGGTACTGGTGGAGAACACCGTGGTGTCGTCCTCCACTCTGGCCTGGTTGCCCATGCAGAGTGAGCAGCCCGGCATCTCCATTCGAGATCCTGCTGCTTCAAAGGTGGCGTAGTAGCCCTCAGCCTTCAGCGTTTCCTCATCCATTCGGGTTGGTGGGCAGACCCAGAGTCGCGCTTCGTTCTGGCCGGCGCCTTCCAGCACCTTTGCGGCAGCCCGGTAGTGGCCGATGTTGGTCATGCAGGATCCGATGAACACCTCCTGAACCGGATTCCCAGCCACTTCGCTGAGCAGCTTCACGTTGTCTGGATCGTTCGGGCATGCCACCACCGGTTCAGTGAGCTCGTCCAGGTTGATGTCGAGCACTTCGGCGTAGTCAGCATCAGCGTCAGCCGTGAGCAGCTGCGGGTTGGCCAGCCAGGCTTCCATTTCCTTGATCCTTCGCGCCAGGGTGCGGGCATCGCTGTAACCCCGGGCGATCATGTTTTTCAGCAGGGCCACGTTGCTGCGCAGGTATTCGCTGACCGTTTCTTCGGAGAGCTTGATCGCGCAGCCGGCGCAGGAGCGTTCTGCACTGGCATCCGTGAGTTCAAAGGCCTGCTCGAGCTTGAGGTTGGGGAGCCCTTCGATCTCCATGATCCGGCCGTTGAACAGATTTTTTTTGTTGGATTTTTCAACGGTCAGCAGGCCTCGCTGAATCGCGATCCAGGGAATGGCATTGACGACATCGCGAAGGGTGACTCCCGGCTGCAGAGAGCCGCTGAAGCGCACCAGCACCGACTCGGGCATGTCCAACGGCATGGCGCCGATGGCCGCGGCGAAGGCCACGAGGCCGGATCCAGCGGGGAAGGAGATGCCCAGTGGGAAGCGGGTATGGCTGTCTCCGCCGGTGCCCACCGTGTCGGGCAGCAGCATGCGGTTGAGCCAGCTGTGGATGATTCCGTCTCCGGGGCGCAAGGCCACTCCGCCCCGTTGCGCAAAGAAGTCGGGAAGGTCCTTCTGGGTCTGCAGATCCACGGGCTTCGGATAGGCCGCGGTGTGGCAGAAGCTCTGCATCACCAGGTCGGATGAGAACCCGAGGCAGGCCAGCTCCTTCATCTCGTCTCGGGTCATCGGTCCGGTGGTGTCCTGGGACCCGACGGTGGTCATCAGCGGTTCGCAGCTTGTGCCCGGATGAACCCCGGCCAGGCCGCAGGCTTTGCCGACCATCTTCTGGGCCAGGGTGAACCCCTTGCCGGTGTCTTCCGGTGCGGAGGGTCGGATGAACAGATCCGACGGCGGTAGCCCGAGTTTTGCCCGCACTTTGTCGGTCAGAGCCCGACCGATCATCAGCGGGATGCGTCCACCGGCACGCACCTCATCGCGGATGGTGCTGGGATTGAGCTCAAAGCGGCTCACCACCGTGCCATCCCGTTCGATCGTTCCGTCATAGGGACGGATGGTGATGACATCGCCGGTGTTCAGGATCGTGACATCGCATTCGATCGGCAGCGCGCCGGAGTCCTCCGCGGTGTTGAAAAAGATCGGAGCGATCTTGCCGCCAAGGATCACACCGCCGGCCCGTTTGTTGGGAACGAAGGGAATGTCATCACCCGTGTGCCAGAGCACGGAATTGATCGCGCTTTTGCGGGAACTGCCCGTTCCCACAACATCACCCACGTAGGCCACGGGATGTCCGTTCTCCTTCAGGGTCTCGATTGTTTGAAGGCCCTCTGGATCGCGGGTTTCCAGCATGGCCAGGGCATGCATGGGAATGTCCGGCCGCGTTGTGGCGTGGGTGGCGGGGGAGAGGTCGTCGGTGTTGGTTTCGCCTTCAACCTTGAACACCGTCACGGTGATGCTCTCGGCCAGTTTTGGTTTGGACGTGAACCATTCGGCGGCGGCCCAGCTGTCCACCACCTGCTTGGCGAAGCGGTTGCTGTCCGCCAGCTCCATCACTTCATTGAAGGCGTCGTAGACGAGCAGGATGCGGCTGAGGCCGGCGGCAGCACAGGCCGCCAGTTCGGTGTTGCTGTGTTTCAACAGCTCGATCAGAGCGGCCACGTTGTAACCGCCCACCATGGTTCCCAGAAGTCGGGTGGCGTCCAGTGGTGACACCAGGGGGCTGCTGACATGGCCTTGGGCAACTGCGCTGAGCCAGGTGGCTTTGACGTAGGCGGCTTCGTCCACGCCGGGTGGGATGCGCTCACTCAGCAGATGGAGCAGGGCTTCGTCCTCACCGGATGGAGGGTTTTGCAGCAGTTCGGTGAGCCCCTGCGTCTGCTCAGCAGTCAGAGCCAGAGCAGGAACGCCCTGGGCTTCCCGTTCTGCGGCCAACTTGCGGTAAGCGCTCAGCATGGGATGTAGGTGCGGGGCTTCACACCATTCTTCCGGACCGCCTCTGTTGCTGATGGGCAAAGTGCGTAGCCTTGGTCTGATTCAGCGCTTTGGTCATGGCCACCACCTCAGATCTGCATGTGGTGGAAACGCGTCCACTCGTAGCACCTGCGCTGCTGCATCGCGACCTGCCGATCGACGCCGCCTCAACCGAGACCGTGGCTTCAGCGCGTCGGCGGATTCAGTCGATTTTGCGGGGTGACGATCTGCGTCTGCTGGTGGTGGTGGGCCCCTGCTCCGTTCACGACGAGATGGCTGCGCGCGAGTATGCCCAGCGCCTGGCTCCGATCCGGGAGCGGCTGAAGGATCAGCTGGAGGTGGTGATGCGGGTGTATTTCGAGAAGCCCCGCACAACTGTGGGTTGGAAAGGGATGATCAACGATCCCCATCTGGATGGCTCCTACGACATCAACACCGGTTTGCGGCGTGCCCGCGGATTGCTTTTGGATCTTGCACGCGAAGGCATGCCGACGGCTACGGAACTATTGGATCCCGTGGTGCCCCAGTACATCGCTGATCTGATCAGTTGGGCCGCCATCGGCGCCAGGACCACGGAAAGCCAGACGCACCGTGAGATGGCGTCGGGCTTGTCGATGCCGGTCGGCTACAAAAACGGCACGGATGGCAGCGCCAGCATTGCCATCAATGCCATGCAGGCGTCCGCCAGGCCCCATCATTTTCTCGGCATCAATCGGGAGGGCCAGGCCTCGATCGTGAGTACGACGGGAAACCCCGATGGTCATCTGGTGCTGCGCGGCGGAAACGGCGGCAGCAACTATCACTTGGAGGCTGTTCAGGCCGCGGCGTCTGCGTTGACCAAGGCCGGATTAAAAGAACGGTTGATGGTGGATTGCAGCCATGCCAATTCCAACAAGGACTACCGCCGTCAGTCCGACGTTTTGGCCTCCGTTGCCGACCAGCTCAGGGCTGGATCGCAGCACGTGATGGGCGTGATGATTGAAAGCCATTTGGTGGAAGGCAATCAGAAATTGACTGCTGATCTTTCACAACTCACCTACGGCCAGAGCATCACCGATGCCTGCATCAGCTTTGAGGCCACGGAAGAGCTGTTGCTGGATCTGGCGTCCGCGGTGGGCGAACTTCAAACGGCCGTTCCAGCCTGATCGCCACTTGAATGCAGCCTGACGGTCTGCTGGATTCAACGCGCTGAACAGTCTCCCCTTGGCCAGCATCACGGGATGGGCGATGTTTCGCTTCAGCTCAATGTTGCTCCCCAGAGACAACCCACGACCAGGGGAACGCTGAGGTTGTCGATTCCGGCAGGGCTGAGCTGTTCCAGCCCAGTGGCCACTACTGATAACAGCAGGGCAACCGTCCAGTTGGCACCAGAGCCGCCGGTGATGCTCAGTGCCAGCAGCACGCCGAAGGAAACCATCAGCATGGTGGTGGTTCCAGCCAGAGATTTCGTTTGGCCGGCAACGGACCAACGCGGCGACGTCACGGCACGACCGATTAATCCGGCCAGACCATCACCGAAGGCCATGACCAGCACGCCTGCGCAGACAGCATCTGGTCGACTCGGCCAGAAGAGCATCAGCAGCGCAGTGATCGCCAGGCCGTAAGCGGTTGTTCCGTAGCTGTTGCGATCAACATCTTCAACGGCGGGGATTAGACGCCAACGCTGGTTGATTGCCGTTGCCAAGGTG
>CAJWLE010000040.1:0-11949 GCA_913042965.1 uncultured Synechococcus sp. | reverse complement strand
GAGGACGTCAAACCATCCCCGCTGTGGCGCGCGTCCTACAGCGATCGTCATGAGAAAAGCGCTTCATGAAGCGTTACATCGCAACCTTAGGGGCTGATTCCCGTAATGGGGACACGAATTCGATGACATCGACTGGGATGAGTAGATCTACTCAGGTCGTCCATCAACCTCCGCACCCCACTGACGAACGTCCTCCGCGAAGATGCGCTTGTGATTGCCTCTTGATCCCGTGTACGTCATCGAACTGGCCCTGCGCATGAGCCCCTTCCCGGTGTCTGTGCAACGCAAAGAGCACAACGACGCTGAAGCCCTTTATCAGCAAATCCGACAAACACTGGAAAGTGGTCAACCTCGACTACTCGAGCTCACCTGCGAAAAAGTCGAAGGGAAGAAGGTCACGTTGCTGACCAGTGAGATCCTGGCCGTTCAGCTCTACGAAAAGGCTTCAGCAACGGGTGGCAGCAAGCGGCCGGGCTTTTCCCTTGAGGGGTAATGCATCGACAGCTGAACTTCGGGTTGAAAGCCTGAGCCATAGCTGGCCAGGAGGAGAAACCGCTTTAAACAAATGCGACTTCACCATTCCAAGCCCTGGACTGTGGATGCTGGTGGGGAGCAACGGCAGCGGGAAAAGCACCCTGTTTCGATTAATCGCCGGCCTGCTGCAACCGCAGGCCGGACGCATTGAATCGCCCCATCGCGCTGCTCTTGTTTTTCAGAACCCAGACCATCAACTGCTGCTGCCAACAGCAGGCAGCGACCTGATGCTGGGGATGCCTCGGGAGCTCACAACCGAGAAGCGCTGCGCTCGGATGGAAAGCCTGCTTCAAGAGCTCGGACTCGATGGACTTGGGCAACGTCCCATCCATGCCCTCAGCGGGGGGCAAAAACAGCGCCTGGCCATTGCTGGAGCCTTGGCAAGTGATGCAGGACTGCTTCTCCTCGATGAGCCCACAGCGCTCCTTGACCCAGACAGCCAACGAACGGTGCTGGAGGCCGTGCAATCCCTCTGCCGAAGGCCGCAGAACCCGCTGACAGCTTTATGGATCACCCATCGACTTGAAGAGCTGTCATGCGCTGACGGAGCTGCACAGATGCATGCTGGCCGGATCGGCCCCTGGCGCGCTGGTCACGAGTTGCTCCAGCACTTGCGAGCCGGGAGGCCTGGCAGGTAGGTTCTCCGGGAAGCCATTCCTCGGTAGCTCAGCGGTAGAGCGGTCGACTGTTAATCGATTGGTCGCAGGTTCGAATCCCGCCCGGGGAGCTTGAAACACCAAAGCCTCAGCATTAGCTGGGGTTTTTTATTGACAAAAAAGGAATTTTCATGACAAGCGGTTGCTCGAAGCGGAAGACTTCCTGAACTCCTCAGCATCAACCGAGAGGATTCAGCGTCGCGAAACCTATGCAGCGCAACCGATTTCGAGGATTACGAGAAAAATCATCCTGAAAGGTGAAATCTGCAGACACCACAAAAGCTTGAGAGAATCTGCTCAGCGTCGTTCCCGAAAGACCAGCGCTTTTTCTTCAGCCTTTCCTTCGCCCGATCCATGAAGCCTTGCATCCTGCTGATCGAAGACGACCAGGACATGCGCGATCTGGTCGGCGGCCATCTCGAACACAGCGGATTTGATGTTCAGCGGGCCGACGATGGAATCAAAGGCCAGGCGCTGGCACTTCAGTACACCCCAGATCTGATCCTGCTGGATCTGATGCTGCCCAAAGTGGATGGACTGACACTTTGTCAGCGGCTGCGGCGTGATGACCGCACTGCTGCAATCCCAATTTTGATGCTGACTGCTCTCGGGGGCACCAAGGACAAGGTGAGCGGCTTCAACTCTGGAGCCGATGATTACCTCACCAAGCCCTTTGACCTCGAAGAACTGCAGGCTCGTGTGAAGGCCCTACTTCGCCGCAGCGATCGCGCTCCGGTTGGATCCTCCAACCACAACGAAATTCTCAGCTACGGCCCATTGACCCTCGTTCCGGAACGGTTTGAAGCCATCTGGTTCGATGGTCCCGTGCGGCTCACGCATCTGGAGTTTGAACTGCTGCACTGCCTGCTGCAACGCCACGGTCAAACGGTGGCGCCTTCGCTGATCCTCAAAGAGGTTTGGGGATACGAACCAGACGACGACATCGAAACCATTCGCGTGCACGTTCGCCACTTACGCACCAAGTTGGAGCCGGATCCCCGTAAACCTCGCTTCATCAAAACGGTCTACGGAGCTGGGTATTGCCTGGAGTTGCCGATCGGGGGCGACCTTGACGGCCTGCAAGATGTCGTCGCGATGGCTCGCGAGGAACGCAAGCAGCAAGACGATCGAGCCACCGCCTGACTTCAGCTCACACTCAGATCTAACAAAGCCACTTCCCAAGCAAGCCTGGGTTGGACAAACCCGAGCAAATGGCGCCTAAGGATTTCCAGACGATGCATGGGGTCATGGCCAGCACCGCATCGCCAAAGCTTTTGCTGCCACCAGTCGATCAACCAGAGCTGCTGTTGCCCATCCAGGCTCTCGCAAAGATCCCGAGCTAGAGCCAACGCCTGCATCGGCTCCTGGGGCAACGTTTCCAAACGATCAACGAGATCAACCGGCAGGGCTTCCCGCTGACGGCGGTGCTCCAGCAGGGCACCAGGGGAACCTGCAGCCATCGCCAGCAGTTCCAAAGGATCATCCTTCTGTTCACCGCAACGTTGCAGCACCTGCTGGACATCGGCATCGCCCAAGCGCAGGAAGCGGATCAACTGACAGCGGGAACGAATCGTGCTTAACAGCCTTTCTGGAGCAGCTGAGAGAAGAATCAGCAGACCGTGCCCAGGCTCCTCAAGCGTTTTCAACAAGGCATTGGCCGCCGCCTCCGGCATGGCCTCGGCAGTTTCAATCACCACCATTCCCCGCTCAGCTTCCACGGGTTGACGAGCGAGAAACCGACTCACATTTCGAATCTGCTCCAACCGAAGCTGTGGGGGAGTCCGGCGGCTGAGCCCGGCTTCCTCCGCCTCAGAACTCGTAAATAAACGTCCCTGATGCTGATAAGTGGGTTCCAGCCAAAGCAGATCAGGGTGATTGCGCTCCAGCAGACGGCGCCGCTGTCGAGACGACAAGACCCCACCAGCCAGCACCCCCTCCAGCAGGCGCAGCGCCGCCAGGCGGCGCCCGACGCCCTCAGGCCCCGCAAACAGATAAGCAGGAGCAAGACGCTGGTGCTGCAGCGCTGCAGTCAGCAGATTCACGGCGAGGGGCTGGCCGATTAGATCGGTGAACAAATCACCCACCCAACTGCTCCAGAAGCACCTGCTCCAGGCCTTGACTAACGCCCTCCGGCGCACCGGCCGCATCAACCCGGAACCAACCTTTGTGCTGCGCAATCTCGGCAAAACCCTCGCTAACACGGCCTAAAAACCCCTGACCTTCAGCCTCAATCCGATCCGCCGCAGCACCGCGCCGGCGCCGCAAACTCTCCTCCAGCGGCAACTCCAGCAAGAGGGTTAAGTCCGGTTGCAATCCCACGGTGGCAATCTGCTCCAGCTGATCGATCACCAAACGGTTCAGGCCACGGCCATAGCCCTGATAGGCCAGGGTCGAACCAGAGAACCGGTCGCTGATCACCCAATCACCCCGCTCGAGCGCCGGAAGAATCAGCGTTTCGACATGTTGAGCCCGATCAGCTGCGTAGAGCAACAACTCGGCGATGGGCGCTGGGGCCTCATCTGCAGCTGTATGCAGCAGTAGCTCCCTGACAGAGCGGCCAAGGGATGTTCCCCCCGGTTCTCGGGTCTGCACAAGCCCAGCACTGTCCGGCATCAGACCAGAGGCGGGGAGCCACCGAACCAAATGCTCCAGCTGCGTGGTCTTGCCACATCCATCGATGCCTTCCAAGACGATGAAACGTCCCTTCATCTGATCCGCAGCGCCAGCGCATTGAGCACCACCGTGATCGAACTCAGCGCCATCAGCAGCGCAGCCAGGGGAGGGGAAAGCAGCAATCCCTGACCGGGGAGCAGCACACCCGCTGCAACCGGCAGGGCAATGAGGTTGTATCCGAAGGCCCAGACCAGGTTCTGCCGCACCTTGGAGAGAGTCCGTCGAGCCAGCGCAAGCGCCTCCGGGAGGTTGTCGAGCCGATCGCCCAGCAGCACCAGTCCGGCGGTGTCCTGGGCAATCTGTGTACCCGTACCGATGGCAATACCCAGGTCGGCCGCCGCAAGGGCGGGTGCATCGTTGATGCCGTCACCCACCATCGCAACAGTTCCATGGGCCTGGAGTTGCTCCAGGCGCTTCAATTTCTGCTCCGGCAGCATCTGCCAGCCCAAAGCATCCGCTGAGAAGCCGAGTTGCTCACCCAGCCGGCGCACTGGGGTCTCCCGATCCCCGCTGAAGAGGGCCAAGCCCAGGCCCTGCTGTCGCAAGCGCTCAAGCGCAGGTTCCACATCAGGACGGAGCTGATCTTCAACCTGAATCAGTCCAAGAAGTAATGATCCCTCAGCAACAGCCACCACGGAACCCTCCGCCTTTGACAACCACGTCAACGCCGATTCGGGAATCTTGACGCCAGAGCTCTGAAGCCAGTCGGGTTTGCCCGCTCGAATTAAATCCGAACAACCTGAAAGCTCTCCCTCGAGGCCAGCCCCAGAAATGGTGCGGACTGAATCGGTCTCCATCAACGGCAGGTCGCGACGCTGGGCTTCCTGAAGCAGTGCATGGGCCAGGGGATGGCGGCTGCTGACCTCGAGACTCGCCGCCAGTTGCAGCAAGCGATCCGGATCTTCACCCTCCACAGCGGTCACCAATGGGCGACCCAGAGTGAGTGTGCCGGTCTTGTCAAAAACCACCTTCTCGAGCCCGGCTGCGGTTTCGATCACATCACCGCCACGGAACAGCCAGCCACGCCGGGCAGCCAGACCAGTGGACACCGTGATGACCGTGGGCGTGGCCAAACCCAGAGCACAGGGACAGGCCACCACCAAAACAGCGATCGACAATTGCAAAGCAAGACCCATCGGCGTGGTGGCACCGCTCCCGAGGCCGGCGTGATGCATGCCATGGCCTTCCATTGCGCCATGGGGCATCCCAGGGGCGGCCGCCTGCAGCACCTGAGGCCAGTGGCTGGCACCGAACAGCCACCAGAACAGAAACGTGGCGACCGCCAGCGCGATCACGCCGTAACAAAAACGACCGGCCACCCTGTCCGCCAGACCCTGAATCGGAGCTCGGCGGGCCTGCGCCTGCTCCACCAGACGAATGATGCGGGCCAGAGCAGTCTCGGCACCCACTCGGGTGACTTCGATCAGCAATGGAGCCTCAAGATTCAGGCTGCCAGAGGAAAGCTCGGCTCCTGCCTCGGCCTGTAAAGGCATCGGTTCACCGGTGAGGCTCGATACATCCACCGCAGATTGCCCCTCCAGCACAAGGCCATCCACCGGCACCCGATCGCCTGGGAGGAGCTGAAGTCGCTCACCCGGTCGAAGAGCCCCGACACGCACCTCCCTGATGGCTCCATCCGCCAACACCAGTCGGGCGGTTTCGGGTTGCAGCTGCGCCAGTTGCTGCAGAGCAAGACCGGTGCGGAAACGGGCTCGCTCCTCAAGGAATCGTCCCAGCAGGACAAAACCCAGCAGCATCACAGGCTCATTGAAGAAACAAGGCCAACCCACCTGGGGCCAGATCAGGGCCACGATGCTTGCGGTGTAAGCACTGCCAACCCCCAATCCCACAAGGGTGTCCATGCTTGGAGCACCCGCACGAGCCGCGGCCAAACCGCCACTGAGGATCGGTCGACCAGGCCCCAGGAGAGCCACCGTGGCCAACACGGCGTGAAACGGGAGGCTGCCGATGATGGGCAGGGCGAGATGACCCGCCTCACTCACATGGCCCAGCACTGAAAGCAACAGCAACAGCAGCGCCACCATCAGCTGTCGCCACTGCTGCCACCAGGTCAGCCCTGAAATCCCGGGGTGACGGGCGGCACCGGCAGCATCCTCCAGCTGTCGCTCACGGGCCGGGAAGCCCCGATCCGTCAAAGCACTGAGAACCGCCTCGACGCTGCCTGCGTCGTTCTCAAGATCAAGCCAAGCAGCGCGGCTGACCAGGTTCACATCAACGCGTTGCACACCCGGCTGTTCCAGCAGCGTCCTCTCCACGGCACGCACACACCCACCGCATTTCATGCCCTCAACATCGAGGACAACGGTCTGAACCGCTTGAGTCACTGGCGATGGATCGTTACGGCCAGGCTAGGTCGGGCTCCAATCCCGTCAGGATGGTGTTCTTCCGCCGTAGCGCCGTGCCCCGCAGCAACCGCAACGACAACTTCATCGACAAGAGCTTCACGGTGATGGCGGACCTCATCGTCAAGCTGCTTCCGATCAATGCGCGCTCGAAAGAGGCCTATGTGTATTACCGAGACGGACTCTCAGCCCAGAACGACGGCGATTACGCCGAAGCTCTGGAGAACTACGAGGAGGCTCTGAAGCTCGAGGAGAACCACACAGATCGCAGTGAAACTCTCAAAAACATGGCGATCATCTACATGTCCAATGGAGAGGAGCAGCGGGCGATAGAGACCTACCGCCAGGCCCTCGATGAAAACCCAAAACAACCCTCCTGCCTGAAGAACATGGGCCTGATTTTCGAGAAATGGGGGAGGATCGCTGAGGAGGAAGGCCGTCAGGACGATGCTGATCGATGGTTTGATCAGGCGGCCGAATCCTGGACACAGGCCGTACGCCTCAATCCAGGCGGTTACCTGGACATCGAAAACTGGCTCAAATCCACGGGTCGCAGCAACGTGGACGTCTACTTCTGAACATTCACAGAGTCACCCAGGGCCAGCACCAGCGCCTCGGTGACGCTGTCGGCCTCCAGCAGCGCCAGATCCAGTCCGGAAGCCATAGCCCCCAGGCCACTGCCGCGGGGCACCACTGCACGCCGGAAGCCCAGGCGCGCAGCTTCCTGGAGGCGAAGCTCCAGTTGCCCCACAGGCCGAAGCTGCCCACCCAGGCCAAGTTCGCCGATCAGGACGGTTCCTGCGGGGAGAGTTAAATCCCGGAAGCTGGCCACCACGGCTGCAGCAACACCAAGATCCGCCGCCGGTTCCTCCACCTCAAGTCCACCGGCCACGGCGAGGTAGCAGTCGAAGCGCGACAACGGCAACCCCATGTGCTTTTCCAGCACGGCCAGAATCTGGTGCAGGCGATTGGTACCAATGCCTGTGGCGGTGCGGCGAGGGCTCGCATAACTAGTGACGTTCACAAGCGCCTGAAGATCCACCACCAGAGAGCGGGTGCCTTCACAGGCCACGATCGTGGCAACCCCAGAGGCCCTGGCATCGCTGAGGAACAGTTCACTGGGATTGCCGACTTCCGCCAGACCCTGGGCCTGCATTTCGAACAACCCAAGCTCATGGGTGGCGCCGAAGCGATTTTTCACTGCCCTCAGCAGCCGATGGCTGGCGAAACGATCGCCTTCAAAGGTGAGCACGGCATCCACCAGGTGCTCCAGCACCTTCGGGCCGGCCAACATGCCCTCTTTGGTGACATGGCCCACCAGCATCAGGGCCGTTGTCTGGCGCTTGGCAAGCCGCTGCAGCGCCGCAGCGCACTCCCGCACCTGGCCGACCGATCCGGGAGCACTGGTGAGATTGGCATCGTGCAGAGCCTGGATGCTGTCGATAATCGCCACAGCAGGCCGCAGCGCCTCCAGTTCTTCAAGAACGAGCTCCAGATCGGTTTCAGCCAGCAGCTGCAGATCGGAGGCCCCCGCTCCCGAAAGCCGTTGCCAGCGAAGCTTGACCTGCTGGGCTGATTCCTCGGCACTGACATACAGCACAGAGCTGTGACGAGCCATCGCTGAAGCACTCTGGAGAAGCAGGGTGCTTTTTCCAATCCCCGGATCGCCCCCCACCAGAACAAGGGACCCAGGCACAAGACCTCCGCCGAGAACCCGATCGAATTCACCGGAGCCGGTTTCCAACCGCTGGAGGGGCTTGTCATCCAAAGAGGCCATCGCCGTTGATCGGCGAGCAGCCGGCGCCTGAGCGTGATCTGGGCTTTCGCGGCGGCGGCGCCCGTCCGTGACGGGCTGTGACTGCTCAACCAGAGAATTCCAGCTTCCACATTCCGGACAACGACCAAAAAACTGCCGAGCCTTAGCCCCACAGCTTTGACAAACGAAGACAGCGGCGGTTTTAGGCACTGCGAACTGTGAAGAAAGTTGCTGTTGGATGAACAGAGCGGGGGCGCGGCCACTTATTTGTGACCCCAGGTATTAGTGCCTCGGCGTATGACGGCCACGGCTTCAACCAAAGAAACGATTCTCGTGGTCGATGATGAGGCCTCAATCAGGCGGATTCTGGAAACCCGTCTGTCGATGATTGGCTACAACGTCGTGACGGCCTGTGACGGCACAGAGGCCCTGGAGCTGTTTCCCAACTGTTCCCCCGATCTGGTGGTTCTGGACGTGATGATGCCGAAGCTTGACGGCTACGGGGTCTGTCAGGAGCTGCGCAAGGAATCGGATGTGCCGATCGTGATGCTCACAGCACTCGGGGATGTCGCCGACCGGATCACCGGCCTCGAACTGGGAGCCGATGACTATGTGGTGAAACCCTTCAGCCCTAAGGAACTGGAAGCTCGCATCCGCTGTGTGTTGCGCCGGGTTGAAAAAGACCCAGTAGCGGGAATACCGAATTCCGGTTTGATCCAGGTCGCCGACTTACGCATCGACACCAACAAACGCCAGGTGTTTCGAGGTGACGAACGCATCCGGCTCACCGGCATGGAATTCAGCTTGCTGGAGCTGCTGGTCAGCCGTTCGGGAGAACCGTTCAACCGCGGCGAGATTCTCAAAGAGGTGTGGGGCTACACCCCAGAGCGTCATGTCGACACACGTGTCGTTGATGTCCACATTTCCAGGCTTCGATCCAAACTGGAGGATGATCCAGCCAATCCGGAGCTGATCCTCACGGCTCGCGGCACCGGCTACCTGTTCCAGCGCATCGTCGACTCCGTTGCTTCCGAAGGACCCTGATTCCGCCCGGACCCCTGAGTCCAGGAGCAAAAGCAACCGACCCCGGGCGATCCGTCGTCTGGTGATTTGGTATCGGCGCAACGCCGCTGTAACAAGTCTTGTGGACAGCGCCACAACCTCGGCCAGCGCAGCCACGAGCGTTGCGGAAACCGTTGTGACCGGTGCCGGGAGTGTTGCCAGCCAGGTTTTGCAACCACTGGTGTTTGATCCACTGCGTCGTCTCCAAGGCGGAGATGAGCAGAGCGAAATCAACGATGCCGACCGGCTCTGGGTGGCTGTGGACGGAATGGGTGGCGATCACGCACCAGGGCCCATTCTGGATGGATGTCTGCAAGCCATTGATCGGCTGCCGCTGAAGGTGCGCTTCGTCGGGGAGCAGGAGCGCGTGCTCGCAGCAGCCGATCAACTTGACCTGAGGGACAGGCTCGAGGCAGCTCAGTCCGCTGGGCATCTCGATCTGGTGGGGAGCGGTCCCTCGATCGGCATGGATGACGAGGCCACCGCCGTTCGCCGCAAGCGTGACGCCAGCATCAACGTGGCGATGGACCTGGTGAAGCGAGGTGAAGCGCTGGCGGTTTATTCAGCTGGCAACTCAGGGGCCGTCATGGCATCCGCCATTTTTCGGCTGGGTCGCTTGAAGGGAATCGATCGACCCGCCATCGGCGCTTTGTTCCCAACCAAAGACCCAAGCCAGCCTGTGCTGGTGCTGGATGTGGGGGCCAACATGGATTGCAAGGCGACCTACCTGCACCAGTTCGCACTGCTAGGCAACATCTACAGCCGTGACGTGCTTCAGGTTGAGCGCCCACGGGTTGGGTTGCTCAACATCGGTGAAGAGGAGTGCAAAGGAAATGACCTTTCGATCAAGACGCATGAGCTGCTGCGGAATGAGCAGCGTTTGCATTTTGCTGGAAATTGTGAAGGCCGCGATGTCCTCTCCGGTGAATTCGATGTCGTCGTCTGTGATGGCTTCACAGGCAACGTGTTGCTGAAATTTCTCGAATCCGTCGGCAGCGTGCTGCTGGGCGTTCTACGCGCGGAATTGCCCCGGGGCCGTCGCGGCAAAGTGGGATCAGCCTTTTTGCGCAGCAATCTGCGCAGGATCAAGAAACGACTCGATCACGCTGAGCACGGCGGAGCCTTGCTACTGGGCGTGAACGGAGTAGCTGTGATCGGTCACGGCAGCAGCAAAGCCCTGTCTGTGGTGAGTGCCTTGCGTATCGCCCACTCAGCTGCCAGCCACGGCGTTATGGAGGATCTGGCCGCTCTTCAGAGCGGTTGTGATTGACTGACGCCACTCCATGACCCACCGCTTTGGCCGAGCAGCTCCCCAGGACCGCTGGCATGGTGCTGCGGGGATGCGGTAGTGCCACTCCATCCCGCTCCATCAGCAATGAAGAACTGGGACAGCGGGTCGAGACCAGCGATGAATGGATTCGCAGCCGCACCGGCATTGGAGCGAGGCATGTGGTCGGTGAGAAGGAATCGTTAGGCGAACTTTGCGGCCAGGCGTCCGAACGCGCGCTGGCCATGTCTGGCTGGGATGCCGAGAGCCTTGATCTGATCCTGCTGGCCACCTCCACGCCAGACGATCTGTTCGGATCCGCCCCACGGCTGCAGGCTCGCATCGGTGCAGGGAATGCCGTTGCCTTTGACCTCACCGCCGCCTGCAGCGGCTTCCTGTTCGCGCTGGTGACGGCCAGTCAGTACCTGCGAACCGGAGCCATGAAGCGGGTTCTTGTTGTGGGAGCGGATCAGCTCAGCCGATGGGTGGACTGGGATGACCGGCGATCCTGCGTGTTGTTCGGTGACGCAGCCGCAGCCGTGGTTTTGGAAGCGTCTGATGACGGTCAGGATGATCTGCAGGGTTTCCTGTTGCGCTCAGATGGCAGTCGCGGCGAAGTGCTGCAGCTGCCTCAGATCAGCGACCACGACCCTCTGATTGCGGATGCCAGCCATCAGCGCGGTGGATTTCAGCCGATCCAGATGAATGGCCAGGAGGTGTACAAATTCGCCGTCAGGGAAGTTCCAGCGATCCTGGCGAAACTGCTCGAAGAAACCCATACAACTGCAGACAGCCTCGACTGGTTGCTGCTGCATCAGGCCAATCAACGCATCCTTGATGCTGTTGCGGATCGTTTTGACATCCCCAACAGCAAGGTGCTCAGCAACCTCAGCCATTACGGCAACACCTCGGCCGCCACCATCCCCCTGATGCTGGATGAAGCGGTGCGCGACGGGCGCATCAAGCCAGGCCATCAAATCGCAAGCAGTGGCTTTGGCGCAGGCCTCAGCTGGGGAGCAGCTCTACTGCGCTGGAGCGGCCCCGCGTAATCTCCGGCTGGGATAGAGCAAAACAGACATGTCGATCGCCTGGGTCTTCCCTGGTCAAGGTTCACAAAAGGTCGGCATGGCAGACCAGTTGCTGAGCATCAGTGGCGCCAATGAGCGCTTCTCACTGGCATCCGACCTGCTGGGGCGAGATCTTCTGGCGATCTGCCGCGGGGAAAGCGGCGGCGGCACGGGTCCGGATGAGCTCAACGACACCCGCAATACCCAACCAGCACTCTTCGTCGTGGAGTCCCTGCTGGTCGACAACCTGATCAAGCAGGGTCGGGAGGCATCCATGGTGGCCGGTCATAGCCTCGGTGAATTGGTGGCGCTCTACGCCGCCGGAGTGTTTGACCTGGAAACGGGACTGACCCTGATGAAAACCCGGTCTGAACTGATGGCTGCTGCCGGGGGCGGCGCGATGACTGCCGTGATTGGCTTTGATCGGGATCAACTGAACGAGCTGGTGAACAGCATCGAGGGCGTGAGCGTCGCCAACGACAACAGCGAGGCCCAGGTCGTGATCTCCGGGCGACCGGAGGCCGTGGGCCAGGTGAGTGAACAACTCAAATGCAAACGGGCGATTCCGCTG
>CAJWLE010000039.1:0-11996 GCA_913042965.1 uncultured Synechococcus sp. | reverse complement strand
GAAGATCAACCAGGACAAAGTCGCTGTCCCTGCGCTCTCCATGACGCGTCCGAGCTGCAACACCAGCTGGCAGGCAAGCCCAAACAGCAACGCCAGAAAAAATGAGCTGCAGACGATGAAGGGAGTCCGCCGCAAACGACTGACAGGAATCCGATCAGAGCGATGACCGAACCACACTCGGGTAAACCCCGTCAGCTGCTGAGAGCCGATCGCCGCAGCAACCAGGACCGCCGGCAGTTGAAATTCTTCGATCAGCAGACGATTGAAGAGCCCAAAAGCAAGCACCCCAAAAATCCCCAGACCCAGCTGAAACAATCCCAGTTGGAGACCCAGGAGCAAGGGCCGCTGGCGCATCAACAAGTCCAATCAATAATATTATGCATGAATTGCATAAGCGAAGAGGCTCAGATCTCCTCAAAACTCCGCCGCATCTCTATCAAGATTGAAACGAACACTAAGGTTCAAGCACCATCCATATTGATGTCGCGCAGGCGTGCATCAATCGACGCCAATAGGCCAATTGCGAACATCGGAGCTTCCTGAACGGCAAACAGGAACTTCTCTCGGTTCATCACAATGAGACGACAACAACTCATCGCAGTTGCCGTGCTCAAGCGGCAATGATCCTCCACAACCAACGATCCCGACCCAAAGATGTGACCAACAGGAATATCTTCATGGCGATCATGAGCCGATGAATCGGTCCAAGTGAGACGAACAGACCCCTCAAGGATTCCAAACATCGTGGAACCGGTTTCGCCAGCCTTAAACACAACATCGCCCGGCTCAAGGGTGATCAACTCACCCTTGCTTGCCAGAGCGCGCATGGTATCTAACACATGCATCGTGATGGATTGGTCAGGCCGTGGTCAGCGTTAATGCAGCCCCGAATCCACGGCGAATATCCTCCTGAGAGAGGCGACCGTCATGGTCGAGATCTAGGGCATCAAATACAGCATCACTTCCCAGCCATTCATCACGGGTGATGCATCCATCACCATTGAAATCATTCAGCAAAAATATTTCTTGAACGGCATGACCGAAAGCTGCGCCTCCCTCAACTTCAGCCAAACGGTGGGCAAGCTGTTGCTCAAGGGTTTCGATTGCTTTACTGAAGCCTTTGATCCCTTCACTCAACTTGTCGGAAGCCATCCGATCGTCGGCCATCAGAGCATCAAAGCGTTCACGATCCACATGAATCTGGGCTTCCTGACAGTTGGACGATGCCGCATCAAGCTTGCGCTGAAGAACTGCAGGGCTTTCGCGTAGCTGATCAAGAAGTTTTGGGGAAATGGTCAACAGATCGCAGCCTGCAAGCTCGGTGATTTCATCCAGATTGCGGAAACTGGCACCCATCACTTCGGTGGTGTAACCGAATGTCTTGTAGTAATTAAAAATTCGGGTTACTGAAATCACACCTGGATCTTCAGGCCCTGGATAGGAATCACGACCTGTATCAGCTTTGAACCAATCGAGAATGCGCCCTACAAACGGGGAAATCAAGGTGACTCCAGCCTCTGCACAAGCCACGGCTTGACCGAAACCGAACAAAAGAGTGAGGTTGCAATGAATCCCTTCCCTTTCAAGGATTTCCGCAGCTTTGATACCTTCCCAGGTTGAAGCAATTTTGATCAGCACGCGATCATTGCTGATCCCGGCGTCGTTGTAGAGACGAATCAATTTCCGACCTTTCTCCACCGTTGCGGCCGTATCCCAACTCAGCCGAGCATCAACTTCAGTGGACACTCGCCCGGGAACAATCTTGAGAATCTCCTTACCGAAGATCACACTGATTTCGTCAAGGGCTTCATGCACCACATCCTCCACGGGTGCATTACTACCAATTAGCCGTCTTGAAGAACGCAGCGCTTCATCAATCAGGCTCTGATAGGCAGGAATTTGAGCTGCCGCCAGAATTAATGAAGGATTGGTTGTAGCGTCCCTAGGTGTGAATTTACGGATCGCCTCAAGATCACCTGTATCCGCCACCACGACGGTCATCTCGGAGAGTTGATCAAGCAGGGAAACCATGGAAACACAGGTCGTGTTATCTACAACGTAGCGGGGTTGGCCAATCCGTCAGCTCATCAATGTCTTGTTCAATTCTGCAGGTTTTGACGGGCTGATCTTTTCGATAACAAGCAGGCCATCAATGATCTGTTTTGCCACTGGTACGGCCACGGTGGAGCCGTAGGCGTGGGCACCCTGTGGCTCATCGACAGCCACGAAAACCACGTAGCGCGGGGCCTCGATGGGAAGAGTGGCCACAAAACTGCAGATTTTGGCTCCAGGCAGATAGATCCCGTTCAGGGCTTTCTGGGCAGTTCCTGTTTTGCCGCCGATGCGATAACCCGGCGTCTTCACACCCACACCACTGCCCTGCTCAACCACTGACTCCATCCAGGACAGAACCGTTGCAGCAACCTCAGGGCTGATCAATTTTCTCCCCGATGGCGATGCAGGTGGAGCCAAAGCACCACCGGAGCGGAATCCTCTGGTGATGTGGGGACTGACCAAGCGACCACCGTTGGCCAGGACCGCATGCAGCTGCACCAGCTTGAGGGGCGTCAGCGCAAATCCCTGCCCAAAGGCGGTTGTCGCCGGCTCGATCGGATGGGTAATGAACTGCTCCTTGCTTTTCAACTGACCGGCAACGGCACCGGGAAGATCGGTGTCCGGTCGTTGATCAATTTCAAGCCGGTTCATCCAGTCCCAGTACACATCTGTCTTCATCCGGCCCATGGCGCGCACCATGCCGACATTGCTGGACACCTGCAGGACCTTGGCCAGTCCCACAAGTCCATTGGCCTTCTTGTCGTGGTTGTTGATCGGCCAGCCGCCGATGGTGATCCTGCCGGTGTCATGGACTCGATCCTCCGGCGCGATCGCCTTCTCCTCAAGCGCTAAGGCCAGATTGATCGGCTTGAACGTGGAACCTGGTTCGTAGAGGTCCTGAACCGACCACTCCCGGAAGCGAGCTGGTGAAAATCGCCAGTAGCGGTTGGGGTCATAGGTCGGAGTCGATGCCAGAACCAACAGCTCGCCGTTGGTGACATCCATGACAATCGCAGCGCCCTTCTTGGCTTTCCATGTCGCAACCTGGGCCGCAAGAGCTTTCGCCGCCAGCTCCTGCAGACGCGCATCGAGGGTTAATTGGAGGCGTAGATCATCCCCGTAGAAGGCTCCAGGGTTGAGATCATCCGGAAGCGGTGTGCCATCGGCCCCCCTGCGGAGACGTTGCGATTGTTCATGCCTCAGTAAGTCGTCATGGCGACTCTGCTCGAGTCCCGCCTGGGGCACCCGCTCATCATTGAGGAAACCAACGACATTGGCAAAGAGCGACCCTTGGGGATAGATCCTCTGGGGGTATGCCTCGAGGTCAAGACCGCTGATCCCTAGGCCACGAATGCGATCTGCCGTCTCCGGGTCCAGTCCCTCGGCAAGCCGTACCCCTGATCGACGGTTTCCCAGTTCATCGCGCAGGCTTTCCGCCGATCGAGCCAGAGGTGCCGCAAGAAGTGTCACCACATCCTCTGGGGGCCGCACCCGGCCAGGGTCGTCGCCGGGAAGATTGAAGTAACGAGGATGGGCCCAAAGGCGGAACCGCTTCTCATCCATCGCAACCAAACGACCGGTGCGATCAACAATCGGGCGACGTGTTCCGAGGGGGGCGCTTGTCTGCGTCTGCAATCGACGGGCACGGGCTTCGAGTGCACCTGTCTGAACCAGCTGCAGCCAGGCCATACGCCCGATTAATCCTGTCAATCCCGTGCAGAGGACGAGGAAAACAATCCAGAGGCGATGGGCCGGCACTTGGGCCAACGGAACAACCCGTGGACGAGGCCTTTTCCGAACTGACGAAGACGATTTTGCTCGCATCAGTACCCCGGACGAACCCTCGGTTGTGATGGTTCATTCCGAGCGATGACGTCGGAAGGATCAGAGACCACAACAGGGGAACGCTCGAGATGAATCAGATTCGTCACCTTGGTGGGGACGAATCGAGACGGACTCGTTGTGCTGTCCAGCCAATGCTGCTCCAGGAGAGCTGTGGATTCCGTCAGCCGATGGGACAACACCTTGGTGGCCTCAAAGCGCTGAAACGCCATCGTCCAGCGGTGCTGCCAATGCAGCGTGAGACCGGCAAGAACAGCCAATGCAGCGAAAACACCTAGCAACGTGCCGTCGGCAAGACGATGCAACCCGCCCACCAAGGGGGAGCGTCGGGTGATTCTTCCGGCGGAGAAAGAGCCCTGAATCAGCTGAAGAGCACTCATCGAGAAACGCTGATTGGATGAGGCCACCCTTGGCTGAACCATCAATGGGTCAGTGAACCATTCGGACCTGCCTCGGGCAAGCCTTAAAGCAAAAGCAGATTCAAAAACGTGACGGCATTCCAGGTGCCATGCATCAACACGCTGGGGAGCAACCGTCCACTGCTCATACGAACCAAGCCGAGACCAACCCCCAGAACGGTGAGCGGAGCCAGTTCCCCGATGCTGATGTGGGCCATGCCAAACAACAGCCCCGACCACAGCACTCCAGCGAGAGGACCGAAGCGACGGGCCAGCACCGGGAGAAGAGCGCCACGGAAGATGATCTCCTCGAACAGAGGAGCAAGAACGACTGCGGTGAAAGCGAGCAGAGCCAGTGCCAACGGATCGCGACTGCCCAACACCAGCTCGAGCAAGGGATTGCTGCCACCTGGATCGCCCACGACCTTGACCAGCACCCAACCGGTCAGCATCACCACAGGGGTGATGCGAAGCCACCCGCTCAGGGCTGCCATGACGGCAGAGGCCAGCGGCTTGATGCGCCACTGCAGCCAGCCCTCAGATGGCCGCTCTTGATCCGGACAGGAGGCGAGCTGACGCCGCAAGATCAGCAGACTCGGCAGCGCCATCAAGCCGTAATTGATCACAACACCCACTGCCTCACGGCGTGGACTGGCCAGAGATGCGGTCAACGTTCCGACCAGGGGAAGCACCACCAGAGGGACTGCCACGGCGCTGACCACGACAAAGCCACCCGCCACCAACAGCGCCATATCCAGCAGGGTCAGCATCGGACCGCGCAGTTCGGGCCAGGTTTCAGCGCGACCACGCCATCGACGCCACCCCTGGATGACCAGCAGCAACGTGCCTGCGAGCGCCGTTAGCAGCGGAAGCAATGCACTGAGCGCCAGCCGCACCAGGGCTGAGCTGGCCACGGCGGGGTCACTGCATTCGGACTGAGAACCACCCTGGGCCTCGCAATCAAGCAGTGTCAACAAAGCATCAGCATCCGCTGGAACAGCAACGGACCGTCCGGACAACAGCTCAAGCAGCTGCGTCTGCCTGGGACTGCGTTGATCCGATGACGTTCCCTCCAGCGACTGCCGCAGAGCCATCCGGGGGTCGCCATTCCCTAACACCAGCGGAACCAGGGAGGGCGGCACAACGGGTTCCGCCAGAACGGTGATCTCCTGCTGCTGCAGATTCAGGCTCGGGGCCACCGAAGGACGCGAAAGGCTGCTGACAAGGCCTGAGAACCAGATGAAGGCAGCCATGACCAGGGACAGCAGCCCAAGCAGAATTTTCCAGGCGGGCTGGGCTTGGCGTTGGGAACTGGACGACACCCGGTCGGCTCAACTGCAGCCGATTGTCCCCTGGAATCGCTTGACCCATACGATGGCCGCGCCCTGATCCTGCACCGTGACCCTCCGTCTACTCCTGGTCCGCCACGGTCTGAGCAGCTTCAACCTTGAGCGGCGCATCCAGGGGCGTGACGACCAATCCAACCTGAGCGACAAGGGGCATGAACAGGCCCGGTGTCTTGGGGCCAGCCTGGCGGATGTGTCGCTGGACGCGGTCTACAGCTCAAGGCTGCAGCGCGCCGCAGCCACCACCGCATCTCTGTTGGAAGCCCGCGGCGGCCAGGCCCCCCCCACCGTTTTCGACGACGGCCTGCTTGAGGTGGATCTCGAGCCCTGGGCCGGACTGAGCATCGATGAACTCACAGAACAGCATCCCGAGGCCTACGGCATCTGGAAACGACAACCGCTTGCGCTGGAATTAGAGCGCCGTGATGGCAGCCGCTACAGACCTCTGGGCGAGCTGATGGAGCAAGCCAAGGGGTTTATCCAGGCGCTCACCGAACGTCATCCGGTGGAGCGGGATACAACCGTGCTGGTCGTCGCCCACAATGCAATCCTGCGCTGTCTGATGCTGGCCATGCTTGGGGAGCCCGAGCAAGGATTCCGACGCCTTCGGGTCGACAACACCTCGCTTTCGGTGTTCAACCTGCGACCCGGAACAAGCGGAGCTCAGGTTCAGATCGAGTGTCTCAACAGCACCACCCACCTGCAACCTCTGCCGGCGCGGGGCAGCGGCGCAAGACTGATCCTGGTGCGACATGGCGAAACCGACTGGAACAAGGCCGGACGCTTTCAAGGACAGATCGACATCCCTCTCAACGACAACGGTCGTCGTCAAGCAGCCGCGGCCAGGGACTTTTTAAAGGACGTTGCGATCGATCGAGCCTGGAGCAGCACCCTCTCCCGCCCCACTGAAACCGCAAGCATCATTCTTGAAGCTCACGCCGACGTACCTCTCACTCAGATCGACGGTCTTGTCGAGATCGGACACGGAGTATGGGAAGGGAAGCTTGAATCCGAAATCCGCGCCGACTGGGCAGAACTTCTCGACACCTGGAAGACATCCCCTGAAACGGTTCAGATGCCGGAGGGAGAAACCATCCAGGACGTCTGGACCCGGTCGGTGAACAGCTGGAAAGAGATCGCGAGCGGGCTCAAACCAGATGAAACGGCGCTGGTGGTGGCCCATGACGCCGTCAACAAGACCATCCTGTGCGATCTCCTGGGCCTAACGCCAGCCGATATCTGGGCTGTGAAGCAAGGCAACGGCGGCGTGACGGTGGTCGACATCGCTGCCGATCCAGGCCAGCCTGCAGTCGTGACCTGCCTGAATCTCACCTCCCACTTCGGAAGCGTGATCGACCGCACCGCGGCGGGCGCCCTCTGATCCGATGCAAGACACCCTGTTGCTGGATCCGGTTCGGATCTTGCGTGGTCCTGGGATCCCGCTTCAGCAGGGTGCGGTTTTGATTGAAGCGGGAATTCTCATCGGCTTCGATGACGAGGCCCGACAGCGCGGCACCGCTTTGGGTCTCAACCCAACACCTGCACCTGAGCAGCTCGTGGCTCCCTGCCTGGTGGACCCGCATTCACTGCTGCCAACCCCAGTGAGTGGAACGGTGGAGACCCTGACGAGCCTTCGCCGCTGCGCCGCAGCAGCCGGCTACGGCCAGGTGGCCCTGCTCCCAAAAGCAGACAGCTGGAGAGACCAGCCGGAGCGGTTGTTCGGTCTGCACAGCATTGACCCATCGGATGTCCACCTCCCGCTCTGGGGAAGTTTCAGCATCGGTGGACGGGGGGAGGAGCTGGCACCCCACGCGGACCTGCTCGAACACGGCGCCATCGGACTGGCAGACGACGATCAGATGATCCCGCTGGCGTTGCTGGAACGGGGACTGTCCCTGGGGGAAATGGGTTCTTGCCCGGTGCTTCTTGCCGCAAGAGATCCCCTGCTGCAAGGAGACGGTTTCGTGCGAGAGGGCGTCGAAACCCTCAGGGCGGGATGGCCACCGGATCCCCTGGCCAGTGAGCTGCAACCCCTGAACCAGCTGCTGACCCTTCAGCAACGCCATCCGGATCGTCAACTGCGCCTGATGAACCTTTCCACCGGGGAGGCCGTTGAAGCGCTGCAACAGGTCGCAGCACGACCGTTATCCAGCGTGTGCTGGTGGCACCTTCTGGCGGAGCGGGGCTCTTTAGGAGGCGCTGAACCGGGATGGGGGGTCCGTCCATCTCTTGGGGGGAAGAAGGACCGCAGCCGTTTGCGATCGGCCCTGCGGGACGGACTGATTCAGGCCGTTGCGGTCCACGCTGTCCCTCTGGATCAGGAGGACATGCTGCTGCCGATCGATCAACGCCCCCCAGGCCTGAGTGGCCACCATCTGGTGCTTCCCGCCCTCTGGTCGGCCCTGGTGCGAGAGGAACATTTCAGCGTTGAAGAGCTGTGGCAGGCCCTCAGCTTCGGCCCCTCAGCCTTCCTGGACAGACCAGCGGAAACGCTGACAATCGGCAGTCGACGCTGGTTGCTGTTTGATCCCAATCACCACTGGACGGTGCGTCGCGACGATCCTGCAGCACCGGGAGCCGCCAATCTCCCCTGGCTTGGGGAGACACTCCAGGGACGCGTCACGGCCTGCGGCCTCAGTCGGTGAGTAAACCGATCCGGTTCGGCGGCCAGAAGCGAACGACGGCCCGGCCAAGAATCTCCTGCTGTGGCAGGAAGGGACTCCCTGGCCAGAAGCGGCTGTCCCAGCTGTTGCTGCGATTGTCGCCAAGCACCAGCACTGATCCCTCGGGCACGGTGCGGCTGAGGGTGCGGCAGGGACTCATTCCCTGAGCATTCAACGGACAGAGTTGCTCGACGTAAGGCTCCTCCAATGGCACGCCATTGAGGCTGACCGCCCCGGTTGGGCCAACAACGACCCGGTCTCCGGCAACACCGACCACCCGCTTGATGTAGGCATCACATGCCGGATCCCCGAGGCCGGGGATCAGACCCAGCAAGGGAAGATTCACCAGACCGCAAAGAAGAGGGGATGGCTTCTGCGGCGATCGCAACGCTGGATCGAACGCATAGGGGGAATTGAACACCACGATCTCGCCGCGCTGCGGCGTTCTGGTTCTGTAAGTGATTTTGTCGACCAGCAATCGATCCTGAATCTTCAGACCCGGCTGCATCGAGCCGGACGGGATGTAGCGGGCTTCGACCAGAAACTGACGAATGCCCAGATAGAGGGCCAGCATGAACACGATCGGGCCCCAGAAGTCCCAGAAGGGATGAGGCTGCGCCCCCTTCGTCCTTGATTCGTCGACTGCCAACGGGCCTGTCCGGGGAGAGTTGGTTCACGATAGGGGTGATGTTCTGTGCAGCCCTGCAGCCCCGCATCTGCCGATGATCCGACCGCGCTGGCAGGGATTGCCCCAACGACCGCATCAGCGACCGTGGCATCGCTGGGACCAAACCATTGCCCTGCTTGCAGTGGCCAACCTGGCTTGGGTGCTGTTCGACGTCTCCTACATCCCCCTGCGCAATTTCTGGCTTCAGCGCAATCTCTATCCACTCCCAACGTTGCCACTGGTGGTGCCGTTGCCCTGGCTGCCAGACATCACGCCGTTTTACGACCAGGTCAAAGGGATTGAGCCGCATCGCAGCACCCGTCTCTACAGGGAACAGTTCAACTCCCTGGATCTGGCCCTCAACAAGCGTGAATTGAGCGATCCGCTGGTCATTTCGCTGTTGGAACAACAGCTGGAGCTCACACAGCGACTGATGGACACCAACCCTTTTGTGAGTTCAGGGAACACCGGTGCACTCGAAAAAATCAAAAGCCTGCTGCGCACCAGGGCAGATGAGGAGTCGGCACGCGCAGCAGCAACACAGCTGCTGGGTACGGACTACCTGAAGCAGGTGAACTGGACTGATGAGAGGCAGTTCTGGCGAAAACAGATCCTGCCCCTGGTTGAGATCAACTATTGGAGAAGCATCGATGCCAGCGGTCAGCCAACCGATCTGAGTTGGCGGATTGACCTCCCCTTTCAGCTTTTATTTCTGGTGGATATTGGCCTGCGAAGCCTTCGCCTGCGACGGCGTTACCCCGCTATTAGCTGGCGGGATGCGCTGCTGAGGAGATGGATCGATCTCCCCCTGCTGCTGCCGATCGGCCGGGTGTTGCGAATCGTTCCGGTGACGGAACGATTGTCTGGAGCCAATCTGATTCAGCTGGAGCCCCTGCGAGCTGTGATCAGTCGAGGTGTGGTGGCGCTGCTGGCCCTCGAGCTGTTTGAAGTGATCACCATCCGCGTTGTGGACGCACTGCAGCAGCTCATCCGCTCGCCTCAGCTGCCCCAAAGGATCCGCAGCCTTTGCTCACACCAGAGCACAGACCTGAGGGCACAGCCTGAACTCATTGAACTGCTGCGCATATGGGTGCCGCTGCTCATGGTCCAAGTGGGACCATCCCTGCGCCCGCAACTGGTGGAACTGCTTCATCACGTGCTCCGCAACAACCTCGCTGATGGTTTGGCGCCGGAATCGATCAGTCGGCAACTCGCCAGCGGTGCTGTGGATTCCCTGCTGAATGTGTCGCGCAGCACCGGGGAACGCCTGGGAACACAAGATGAGGTCTTGAGCAGCCTCGGAACTGACACCCTGGATCGGTTCTGGGAAGAACTGGCTCGGGTGCTGGAAGACGGACCGGTTCTGGAACGAAGCCAAATCCTGATGTCTTCCATGCTCGAAGAACTGAAACTCTCGAGCTTCCGTCAGCTTCGTGATCAGGGCGGGGTGGCAGAACTGATCAGCGAACTGGACGGCTTGAATTTCAATCCTTCAGCTGCTCAGACCAGAGATCAGCCTTGAACCCAACCAAGACATCGCCATTGGATCTCTGGAGGAAAGGCCTCTTGATCAAGCGGCCATCTGCTGCCAAAGCATCGAGCGCTTCGTCCTCCGTCATCGCTTTGACAGCAGCTGCTCCCAAGGCGCGATAACTCTTGCCGCTTGTGTTGAACAGCGGTTTGCGATCCCCGAATCGATCAACTGCGGCCTTGATCTGGTCGCGTGAGGGGGGATTCAAGGTGATGTCCACCACTGAATAAGGAATGCCCTCTGCATCGAGCCATGCGAGGGCTTTGCGGCAAGTGCTGCAGCGGCTGTAGCTGAAGACCGTCAGGGACTCGCTCAAAATCAGCGTCCGAACAGGGCCTTTACAGCACCCACCAGGCTGTTGGAACCCCGACCAACTCCATCGGCTGGTCGGGTTCTAACCGTGACATCACCGAAGACGCTGGCGCGGCAGCTGAGGCGGAAGTTGGCCGGACGATCGGCCAGATAGACCTCTTCAACGTCACTGCGAGGCGAAAGGTTTTCGAGGCCCTCGACGATTTCCATCACGCAGGTGCCGCATTGGCCGACACCACTGCAGTTGTTGAGGTTGTTGACACCGTTGTAGGGATTGACGCCAGCGTCCAACGACGCTTTGCGCAAATTGGCACCCTCAATGCATCCAACTTGCTGTCCTTCCTGCTCATATTGGATGGTGGGCACGGCGCAACAGTGGTATTGGTGCGCACCAACCTACAAGCATTCGGCAGGGGGCTACGGCCTCTGATCCGTCAGCGTGAAACTGCTGCGCAGGTCTTCAGCAACGGCGGCACAGCATTTGCATCACGCCAGCCCTGACGCAGAACTGAACCGCCCTCGACATTACGGATCGTCCTGAAAAATTCAGCGATCTCCTCCAGCTGGGCCGGAGCGATCTGACGGATGCTCCGAATGGCATCCTGGCGCGGGTCGGCATCAGGAATGCACAGCAGGGTGCTGACGCACAGATTCTGCTCATGCAGCTCTAACAACCCGATCGGACGAGCTTGGATCAGACAGCCGGTGGGGATGGGTTCTGAGGCAATGACCATGGCGGGCAGGGGGCTTCCGTCCATGGCCTTGGTATTGGGCACAAACCCGTGATCGAAGGGATGACGGATGGAAGAATCCAGCACCCGCTTCAAAACCATCAGACCAGCATCAGGGCAGTAGTCGTACAGGTGACGACTGCCCGCTGGGTTCACCACCAGAAGGTGCACCAGGCCGGAGGACGGTGAGGGAGGAAGTCGACTGAGATCCATCGCGTTCAAGAGCTGCCGGAATCAAACGATCCGACGTGGATTCGCGATCGGTGAATACCGCAATCAAAGGGAGCGAAACGCTCATCAGGGCGAGAATAAAACCGCTGAGAGCTCGGAGAGGCAAGCCCGGACTGAATGGCTCCTCTCCGGCTTCAGACGACGGATGGCTGTCGTCTTGTGGAGGGGCTGCAGATTGTGATGCCATGTTGGCGATCCGGTACGCCGGATCTGTCATGCC
>CAJWLE010000038.1:0-12123 GCA_913042965.1 uncultured Synechococcus sp. | reverse complement strand
GGCGATCAGGCCGAGGTGCTCCTCCCCCCAACGCGCTCGATAACGGCTGCCCGACGACGGCTGGAATCGATGCCCTGTGGCGGCGGATCACCGCTGGCCCATGGCCTGACCCAGGCAGCTCGGGTCGGCGCCAATGCTCTTGCCACGGGCGATCTCGGCCAGGTGGTGGTGGTGGCGATCACCGACGGGCGTGGCAACGTGCCGCTGAGCACGTCCCTCGGCCAACCCGAATTAGAAGGGGAGGAGAAGCCCGACCTAAAACAGGAGGTGCTGGATGTGGCGAGTCGCTACCGGATGCTGGGGATCAAGCTGCTGGTGATCGACACCGAGCGCAAATTCATCGGCAGCGGAATGGGCAAAGACCTTGCTGAAGCCGCCGGAGGCAAATACGTTCAGTTGCCCAAAGCCAGCGATCAGGCCATTGCCGCAGTGGCCATGGACGCCATCAGCGACATCTAACAAATACACGATATAGACTCAATACCTACTCGATATCACACCTTTATCGTGACGAAAGGCCCGTTTCAGCGGGATACACCTCTGCGAACAACTCCCCAAGGCCGATGGTCACATTGCGCAGGGCCCTCATGAAGGCTGGGTCGGCTGTGAGCTGCGCCACATCACCGCCCACCGCATCAAACTTCGCGCTGAGTTGAGCTGCATTGGCCGCGGTCTGACGCAACTCCTCAAGCGTCGTGGGGTTGTCGAGGGCTGCCGCGATGTTGTTCACGTGGGCAGACGCCGCTGCAGCGTTGGCCGTCGCGGCGTTGAGGTTGCTGACCATTGGCTGAGCCCTGGCGATTTCAAGCTGAAGCTGCTTCACCACTGCCTCGATCTCCTTCGCCGTCAGCTCGAACTGCTGGGTTGACTTCGCCAGGCTCGGCACGATCCGCGCGCTCTGGGCCTCGCTCAGCAACTGCTGCAGGGTCTCCATGATCGACGACAGGCTCGGGGCTTCCTCTCCGCGAACGGGCGAACCATCACATAGTTGAAGGGACTGCTGACAGTCCTTGGATTTGGGTCGCGGTGCATCCTCCGGCAAAGGGGAGCCACGGCTCACCAAAACCACCTGCGCATCACCGCCGAGCAGAGAAGACGCCGCCACCATCGCCGTGACCGGTTGGGCCAGACGAAGGTCGACTTTGTTGATTTCCAGGTCGGCCACCACGGCTGCCGGTGTAATTCGTACCGATCGCACAGAGCCCACCACAATCCCCCGGTAGGTCACCGGTGAACGCTCCGCCAAACCTGCTGCGTTCTGGAAGCTCGCTTTCAGACCCCAAACGTTGGATCCAAGCCGCACCCCCTGCAACCACATCGATGTGGAGGCAAAAGCAACGATGCCACCGACAACGGTGAATCCCACAATCGCGTCACGAACACTGCGTCGCATGGGTGTCAGTGCGCTGGCTGCATCGGTCCGCGCAGGCTACCCGTCCTGAACTGCGCAACATAGGGATTATCGGTGCTGCGGAACTCATCCACCGAGCCCATCCAGCGGAAGCGCCCGCCGTACAGCATCACCACCCGTTCGGCCGATCTCTCGATCGTGCTTCGCACATGGCTGACGACCACCGAGCAGCCTTTGGCAACGGTCGTGGTCTTGACGATCAGGTCTTCGATTCGGGTGCAGGCAACAGGATCCAGCCCAGCCGTGGGCTCGTCGTACAGCAGCAATGGCATCTCCGTCGCGTCCCGTAGCGGGTCGTCAATCAAGGCTCGGGCGAAGCTCACCCGCTTTTGCATACCACCGCTGAGCTGGCCGGGATAAAAGTCGGCCACATCCACAAGACCGACCGCATCGAGGCAGGCCTCCACCCGTCCGCGGATCTCCGATTGGGACAGTTGCCACTTTTTGCGCAGCAGGAATCCCACGTTCTGTTCCACCGTGAGCGACCCGAGCAGCGCGGGGTTCTGAAACACCAATCGCACATCCGGTGGGTCGGTCTGATCCAGGCGCAGGTAGGTCTGAGACTTGTTGAACAGGCGTAGTTCACCGCTGCTCGGTAGCTGCAGACCAGCCAGCAACCGCAGCACTGTTGATTTTCCGGCACCGGATGGACCCACCACCGCCAGGCGTTCGCCCGGTTGCATCACCAGATTCACCCGGTCCAGCACCGGCTTGACTCCCCACTGCATGGTGAGGTCCCGCATCTCCACAACGGGCTGCTCGAGATGGGGCACGAACTGGGCCGAAAAGCACCAACATCCTGACGCGCATTCGCGGGCTCCGTACAGTTCCCATAACGACCGGATCAACCGGCCTTGGCGCCCGTCACACCGAAGCGAAGACGAGAGGCCAGAGCACTGCGAGCCCACCGCCGTCGCGATCTGATGACCCGCTCCCAGCGAGCTGTGCGCTGGCTGCAACCCGGTCTCGTCGTGAAGCGCTGGATGCTCACCTCAGGACTGGGACTGCTGATGGCCCTGCTGGGGGCAGCGGTATGGGCCGATCTCAAACCGATCTACTGGATTCTTGAGTCGCTGAGCTGGTTCCTGGGCACGATCACCACCGTGCTTCCCCGCGAAATCACAGGGCCCTTGGTGCTTTTGATTGGAGCATTACTGGTGCTCTGGGGCCAGAGCCGCAGCTTCAGCTCCATCCAGCAGGCACTGGCACCGGACAAGGACATGGTGCTGGTGGATGCCCTGCGGGCGAAAAGCCGCCTGAACCGCGGCCCCAACATCGTCGCCATTGGCGGCGGCACCGGACTATCCACCCTTCTGAGTGGTCTGAAGCGCTACAGCAGCCATATCACCGCGATCGTGACGGTGGCTGATGACGGCGGGAGCAGTGGCGTGCTGCGGCGGGAATTAGGCGTCCTGCCTCCTGGAGACATCCGCAACTGCCTGGCGGCTCTCTCGACTGAAGAGCCCTTGCTGACACGCCTGTTTCAGTACCGATTTTCCTCCGGCAGCGGGCTCGAGGGCCACAGCTTCGGCAACCTCTTTCTTTCTGCCCTCAGCGCGATCACCGGCAATCTGGAAACAGCAATCACGGCCTCCAGCCGAGTTCTGGCTGTTCAGGGGCAGGTTGTTCCTGCCACCAACGTGGATGTCCAGCTCTGGGCCGAGCTGGAGAATGGAGAGCGGATCGAAGGCGAGAGCAATATCGGCCATGCCCCTAGCCCCATCGTTCGATTGGGCTGCACTCCTGCCCATCCTCCTGCCCTTCCGCGAGCTCTCGAGGCGATTGCCCAGGCAGATCTGATTGTGCTTGGCCCCGGAAGTCTTTACACGTCACTGCTGCCCAACCTGCTGGTCCCTGAACTGGTGAGCGCCATTCAACGCAGCCGTGCCCCAAAGCTCTACATCTGCAACCTGATGACGCAACCGGGGGAAACGGATGGTCTTGATGTTCGTGGACATCTGCGAGCCATCGAAGCCCAGCTAGCGAGTATCGGAATCGATCAACGTCTTTTCACCGCGGTTCTGGCCCAGGACAAACTGGAGCCGTCTCCACTGGTGGAGCGCTATCAGGCTCGAGGAGCAGAGCCGGTCAACTGCGATGCGGATGGGTTGCGACAAAGCGGATACACCGTTCAACAAGCACCTCTTCAGGGGGCCAGGCCTACAGCCACCCTTCGACATGACTCCCGCAGCCTGGCTCTGGCGGTGATGCGGTTTTATCGATCACATCGGAAGGAACGGGATCAGTAGGCGTCCTGCATTTCGTAGAAATCAGGCTGCACATAATCCTTGCGCAGAGGCCATCCCTTCCAGTCTTCTGGCATCAGCAGGCGTTTGGGATGGGGGTGACCATCGAACTGGATTCCAAACATGTCGAAGGTTTCCCTCTCTTGCCAGTCGGCTCCACGGAATAAGCCATAGATGGATGGGAGAGAAGGGGAGCCCTCCCGGCTTAAAAACACTTTGAGCCGCACTTCCCGCAGCTTGGCTGCTGGATCAGCGGTCATGGCCTCGATCTGTTCGGCCATCGCCAGGAAGTGATAGAAGCAAACCAGGCGTTCACCAGGTCCTTCGTCGTAACCGCCCTGGCACTGGAGGTAATCGAATCCATTGCCTTTGAGAGCCGCGGTGATGATCGGCAGCAGTTCAGCTTCAACCCCGATTTGCTCGACACCCAAGTGGTCTGGGTCGAGCGCTTGGTGGTCGAAACCCTCCTTGCTGAGCCACTGACTCACAGGCCCAACCTCCTGGGCTACGACTGCTGAGGTTTCGTCCGCAGCCTTTGCAATGCTCTCCGGAGTTTCACTCATAACTCGACTGTTTCGGGTGCAGGAGTCAGTACGGCGGCGTCGGTGGCCAGGGTCTGGCCGGCTGGAGCAGCAGCAAGAGCAGCTTTCTGAGTTTCAGCACGCAGATAGGCCCCAGTCACCTGATCGGCGACCCGTTTCATTTTGTGGGACACCGTGCAATAACGATGGGTCTGTTGATGCTTCCGACGCTCAGCAAGCGATTCATCACCCACCTTCTTTCGCAGCTTGATCACAGCATCAAAAATCGCCTCCGGCCGAGGAGGACACCCAGGCATATAGAGATCCACAGGGATCAATTTGTCCACGCCGCGAACAGCGGTGGTGGAGTCAGCACTGAACATGCCTCCAGTGATGGTGCAAGCCCCCATCGCGATCACATATTTGGGTTCAGGCATCTGTTCGTAGAGACGAACCAGAGCAGGGGCCATTTTCATCGTGACGGTGCCCGCGACAATCAGCAAATCCGCCTGCCGCGGTGAACTGCGAGGGACCAATCCGAAGCGGTCAAAATCGAAACGGGACCCGAGCAACGCAGCAAATTCGATGAAGCAGCAGGCGGTTCCGTAAAGCAGTGGCCAGAGACTGCTGAGACGAGCCCAGTTGTGCAGATCATCAAGGCTGGTGAGAATCACGTTCTCACTCAGATCGGTGGTGATCGGAGGGGCACCAACAGGACCACAACTTGCTTCACGCAGGTCGCGAACAGCGGTGATGGACGGGGTAGGGATGTCAGTCATGGCTCAGCTCCACTCCAGTGCGCCCTTGCGCCAGGCATAGGCCAGAGCGACCAACAGAATCGCAATGAAGACCAGAGCCTCGATGAAGGCAAGCAAGCCAAGGCGGTGGAAGGCGACGGCCCAGGGATAAAGGAACACTGTCTCCACATCAAAAATGACGAAGACCAGGGCGAACATGTAGTAGCGGATATTGAACTGAATCCAGGCGCCGCCGATCGGCTCCATGCCGGATTCGTAGGTGAGTTGTCGCTCACCAGCGCGGCTCCTTGGCGCCACAAGCTTGTTGGTGATCAATGCCAGGGCAGGTACTGCAGCAGCGATCAGCAAAAAGCCAAGGAAGGCGTCATAGCCGGGCAGGGCGAACATGAACGTCCCCGTAGTGGGAGCCAGTCTGACACTCACCGCCCGGAGTTGACGTCGATAGAGTCATTCAGAACAGCGAACCTGCGGTGAGCGACGAGAAACAGCCTGTGGAGCAGTCTTCTGTTGCCGAAACCGTAGAGGCCCCTGTTGAACCGGCCTCAGCTGAAGCGGCTTCCGCTGTTCTGGCTGAGGAGAGTGATCCACGAACCCATCGCTACGAATGCCGAAGTTGCGGATTCGTCTACGACCCTGATGAAGGGGTCAAAAAGGTGAATATCGCAGTGGGAACGGCCTTCGCAGACATCGACGCGCTCACCTTCCGTTGCCCGGTTTGTCGGAGCAAAGTTGCAGCCTTCAGGGACATCGGTCCTCGAACAAAGGCCAGCGGATTTGAGGAAAACCTCAATTTCGGTCTTGGCGTCAACCGGATGACCCCCGGGCAAAAAAACGTCCTGATTTTCGGCAGCCTTGCCCTCGGCTTCGCCTTCTTCCTCTCCCTGTATTCCCTGCGCTGATTGCTCACCATGAGCCGCCTTCTTTCCTCCACCGTCAATCTGCTGTTGGTGCTTGTGCTGGGCGTCAGCCTCAGCGGCTGCGTTTCAACGCGCCTACCCATAGCCACCAGCAGTCCCTGGCAATCCCAGGATTTGGACACCCAGGCCAATCCTCTGGACATTGCTTTTACCGACCAAAAGCACGGCTTTCTGGTCGGCAGCAACCGGATGATTCAGGAAACCAATGACGGCGGTGCCCATTGGAACGAACGCAGTCTTGATCTACCTGATGAAGAAAACTTCCGATTGATCAGCATCGATTTCAATGGTGATGAAGGTTGGATCGCCGGCGAGCCCGGTTTGTTGATGCACACCGACGATGGCGGCCAGAACTGGACTCGCCTGTTCCTGGATACCAAGCTCCCAGGGGAGCCTTATCTGATTACAGCTCTCAGCAGTCACTCTGCTGAGTTAGCCACCAATGTCGGCGCGGTGTACGAAACCCATGACGACGGCGGCAGCTGGGAAGCCAAGGTGACTGATGCCGCAGGAGCGGTGCGTGACCTGCGCCGCGGGGAAGACGGCAGCTACGTGAGTGTCAGCAGCCTTGGCAACTTTTATGCCACCTGGCAGCCCGGAGATTCCGTCTGGAAGGTGCACCAAAGAGTGAGCAGTCAGCGCCTTCAGAGCATTGGCTACCAACCTGACGGCAACCTGTGGATGTTGGCTCGTGGAGCTCAGATCCGCGTGAATGATCAGCCTGGCGATCTGGACAGCTGGAGCAAGGCAATCATTCCGATCACCAACGGTTACGGCTACATGGATATGGCCTGGGATGACAATGGAGCCATTTGGGCAGGGGGGGGTAACGGAACCCTGCTTGTGAGCCAGGACGGTGGCGACAGCTGGGAGATCGATCCCGTGGGCGACCGCCAACCCAGCAATTTCACTCGCCTGATCTTCGACGGCGACCATGCCTTCGTGCTGGGTGAACGTGGCAACCTGCTCCGCTGGGACAACAACGCTGTGTAACTGAGACCGCCGAGCCACCTCAGTAACCCAGGCTCACCCCCTAGGATCATCCGACTGATTCGCCCGAAGCTATGGCTGCAGGCTCCACCGGGGAACGCCCGTTCTTCGAAATCATCACGAGCATCCGTTACTGGGTGATCCATGCTGTGACATTGCCTTCCATTTTCTTGGCAGGTTTTCTCTTTGTGTCCACTGGCCTGGCCTACGACGCCTTCGGAACGCCACGTCCCGATGCTTATTTTCAGGCCTCTGAAAGCAAAGCCCCCGTGGTTAGCCAGCGCTACGAAGGCAAATCCGAACTCGACGTTCGCCTGAAATAAATCGATGGCACAAGCTCCCGTTTCCTCTGCGCCACGCGTTTACCCGATTTTTACGGTTCGCTGGCTTGCCCTTCACACCCTCGGAGTTCCGACGGTTTTCTTTCTCGGCGCCCTCGCCGCGATGCAATTCATCCGCCGCTGATCGCTAAACCATGGAACGCAACGACAACCCCAACAACTTGCCGGTTGAGATGAACCGCACCAGTCTCTACCTGGGATTGCTGTTCGTCTTCGTCACGGGAGTTCTGTTCTCCAGCTACTTCTTTAACTGAGGGTCTGAACCATGAGTAGCAAGAAGTCTCTCTATCCCGACGGTCGTATTCCTGATCGTCTTCCCGATGGACGTCCAGCAGTGCCCTGGCGTTCCCGCTGGACCGAAGGTGTTCTTCCCCTTTGGTTGGTAGCAACAGCTGGGGGAATGGCCGTCCTGTTTGTGGTTGGTTTGTTCTTTTACGGTGCCTACACAGGCGTTGGTTCCGCCTGATCCAACAGGATTACTTTTCATCATTAGCCGGCCAAAAGACCGGCTTTTTTATTGGTTAGATACCTGTGTAGGTCCGGTACCACCGCGCGAAATGGTTCACACCAGTTTCGATCGAGGTGGAAGGGCGGAAGCCCACCCAACGCTCCAATGCTTCGGTGTCGGCCGCTGTTGCCACCACATCACCTGGCTGCATCGGCTGAAAATCCTTCACAGCCTCGCGGCCCAACGCCTGCTCCATCACTGTGATGAAGCGCATGAGCTCAGTGGGCTGGCTGTTGCCGATGTTGAACAACCGATGCGGTGCCGCTGCTGTCGCCGGATCCGGGTGCAGAGAATCAAAGTCGGGATTGGCTGTAGCCGGCTTGTCGCAACAGCGCAGAACCCCTTCAACGATGTCGTCGATATAAGTGAAGTCGCGCTGCATCTTGCCGTGGTTGAACACCTTGATCGGTTCACCGGCCAGGATCGCCCGGGCAAACAGCATCGGCGCCATGTCGGGCCTGCCCCAGGGCCCATACACAGTGAAAAAACGCAGACCGGTGGCCGGCAGGCCATACAGATGGCTGTAGGTGTGAGCCATCAACTCATTGGCCTTCTTGCTGGCGGCGTACAAGCTCACCGGGTGGTTCACCGCTTGACGCTCGTGAAAGGGAAGGTTGCGATTACCGCCGTACACCGAACTGCTGGAGGCATACACCAGATGGCCAACACCGTGATGGCGACAGCTCTCCAGGATGTGTCCGAAGCCCACCAGGTTGCTCTGGATGTACGCGGCAGGGTTCTCCAACGAATAACGCACCCCCGCCTGGGCAGCGAGATTGACCACCACCGAAGGAGTCTCCGCAGCGAACAGGTCCATCAACGCATCGCCGTCCTCCAATGACATCCGCTCAAAGCGCCAGGCATTGCTGGGGGCAACCGCCTCGATCTCCCGGAGACGGGCCTGCTTCAAAGCCGGGTCGTAGTAGTCGTTCAGATTGTCGAGGCCAACCACTCGATCACCCCGCAGGAGCAAACGCTGGCTCAGGGCCGCTCCGATGAAACCGGCGGCACCGGTGACCAAAACCGTGCGTGTCATCAACCCTCTCCGTCACCCACCTTCCAGAGACTTAAACCAGCTGCCCTCACCTGCTGAGAGTCCGTGACAGCCCGGGCGTCAAACACCCAGGCGGGACGACGCATTCTTGAAGCGAGATCAGCCCATTTCAGCTGCCGATACTGCTCCCACTCCGTGAGGATCAAAACCGCATCGGCACCAGCCACCGCAGCCTCGATTGACTCTGAGCGGCACCAGCTGCCGCTTGCATCCAACACCGCAGACTCGTCCTGCTTCAAATCTCGCGCCATCTGAGCCGTGGCCACCTTGGGGTCATGGATTGCAAGCTGCGCCCCCTCTTCCAGCAAATCAGCGCAGACACGGATCGCCGGAGCCTCTCGGGTGTCGTTGGTGTTGGCCTTGAAGGCAAAACCAAGCACCGCGAGCCGTTTGCCCGTCACCGTGCCGAACAACTTTTCCACCACTAACCGGGCAATACGGTGCTGTTGCCAAGTGTTCAGTTGAACCACACTTTCCCAGTAGTCCGCCACCTCCGGCAGACCGAAATGACGGCAGAGATACACCAGATTGAGAATATCTTTCTGAAAACAACTGCCCCCGAATCCAGGCCCTGCACTGAGAAACTTGGGGCCAATACGGCTGTCTGTTCCGATCGCCCGAGCCACTTCCCGCACATCGGCGCCGCTCGCCTCGCAGAACGCCGCGATCGAATTGATCGAACTGATCCGCTGGGCTAGGAAGGCATTCGCGGTGAGCTTGGACAGTTCGCTGCTCCACAGATTCGTGCGCAGGATCCGCTCTTTCGCCACCCAATGGCCGTAGATCTCAGCCAGGGCATTGATGGCATCGGGATCATCCCCACCGATCAACACCCTGTCGGGCGCCTCCAGATCAGCGATGGCGGTTCCCTCCGCCAAAAACTCGGGATTGGAAAGCACGGAAAAACGACGTTCCGCACCGTCATTGTGAGCCGCAGCCAGAATCGTCTGAATGGCTGCAGCTGTCCGCACCGGCAGGGTGCTCTTCTCAACCACAATTGTGTGGCCGGTGGCTGCTTGAGCCACGGTGCGAGCGCAGGCCTCAACCCAACGCAAATCGCTGGCCTGACCAGCCCCAAGGCCTTTTGTCTTGGTGGGGGTATTGACTGAAATGAACACCATGTCCGCCGCGGCGATCGACGCTTCAACCTCCGTGGAAAAGGTCAGATTGCGTCCCCTGGCTCGTCCCACCACCGCATCCAAACCGGGCTCATAAACGGGGAGCCGGCTGAGATCCTCATCGTTCCAGGCATCAATCCTGGCCTGATTGAGGTCCACCACCGTGACATGAATCTGCGGGCAGCGATCCGCGATCACCGCCATCGTCGGACCACCGACGTAGCCCGCTCCGATGCAGCAGATTCTTTGAATCGTCACGCTCCTATCTGGTCACCGGATGCGAGGACCTTACGGAAAGACTCGATGGTCGGGTCCAGCCCCTGCTCCAGTGACACAGTCGGCTGCCAGTTGAGCTGCTTTCGGGCCAGATCGATCAGAGGCTGGCGCTGCAACGGGTCATCCTGCGGTAACGGCTTCTCGATCAATGGAAGGTTGGGATTGATCCGAGCGCGCACCAAATCAGCCAGCTGACGGATGGTGAATTCATCAGGATTACCGACATTGATTGGCCCCGTATGGGAGCCGTTCATCAATCGGATCATCCCCTCGATCAGATCACTCACATAACAGAAGGAGCGGGTTTGGGACCCGTCTCCATACAGCGTCAGCGGTTCACCCCGCAGCGCCTGCACGATGAAATTGCTCACCACCCGGCCATCGTCAGCCAACATGCGCGGCCCATAAGTGTTGAAAATTCTCATCACCCGCACCTCCACGCCACTCATCCGCTGGTAATCAAAGCAAAGGGTCTCAGCGATGCGTTTGCCCTCGTCGTAACAACTGCGCACACCAATGGTGTTCACACAGCCGCGGTAATCCTCCGGCTGGGGATGCACCTCCGGATCGCCATACACCTCACTCGTGCTGGCCAGCAACAGACGGGCCCCAACACGACGGGCCAGACCCAGCATGTTGTAAGTACCGAGAAAACTGGTTTTTGCGGTCTTAACAGGATTGCACTGGTAATGAATCGGCGATGCAGGGCAGGCCAGGTGCCAGATCCGATTCACCTCGAGCTTGATCGGCTCGGTCACATCGTGACGAATCAGCTCAAAACGGGGATGACCAATCCAGCGAGCGATGTTGGCCTTTCGACCCGTGAAGTAATTGTCGAGGCAAATCACCTCCTCTCCAGCCTGCATCAGCCGATCAACCAGATGCGATCCAAGAAATCCGGCACCACCGGTGACGAGGTGAATCAGCATCTCAAGTTCAACGGTTCCGCAGCAGCTCCACCATCGCGGCGATTCCACTCAACGCAACGGTGGATTCCTCCGACTGCTGGTTCAACGGCTTCAACCGCACCTCACCACGCTCAACCTCCTCATCACCAAGCACCAAGGCCCAGCGGGCACCACTGCGGTCAGCTCGCTTGAACTGCTTACCGAACGCCGATCCTGAGCTGTCCAGCTCCACCATGAGTCCATGCTGACGCAGGGCTCGCGCCAGTGAAAGGCCGGCCGATTCGGCCCTGTCGCCGCGATTGACCAGATAAGCGTCGGGAGCCTGCGGACGCACCAGCCGAGCCGCCGGACCCTGCGGATCAGCCTGAGCAGCCGCCTCAAGCACAAGCAACAGCCGCTCCATCCCAAGCGCCCATCCGATGGCGGGGGTGGCAGGGCCCCCCAGCTGGCCGATCAGACCGTCGTAACGGCCGCCGCCACACACGGTGGCCTGAGCTCCCAGCTGGTCACTCGTGATCTCAAAGGCGGTGTGTCCGTAGTAGTCGAGCCCCCGCACCAGCCGGGGATTGAGCCGATAGGGAATCCCAAGAGCGGTCAACCCCTCCTGCACTGCTGCGAAACGATGACGGCTGTCTGGGCTGAGGGCATCGGCCAACGTTGGTGCCTGCTCGAGTAAGGCTTGGGTTTCCGGGTTCTTGGAATCGAGAATCCGCAACGGATTGGTCGTCAACCGTGCTTGCGAATCAGGATCCAACTGATCCATCCGCTGCTCTAACCAGGCCACCAGTGCCTGTCGGTAGGCCTGGCGATCCTCCGGGGTGCCAAGGCTGTTGATCTCCAGCTCCAGACCACCAACCCCGAGCTGCGCCAGTAGATCCCAGGCCAGGGCGATCACTTCCACATCACTGCGGGCACTTCCCGCCCCCAGCCACTCCACACCGATCTGATGAAACTGGCGCTGACGCCCCGCTTGGGGGCGCTCGTAGCGGAACATCGGCCCGGAATACCAAAGTTTCTGGGTCCCCTGACTGAGCAGACCGTGCTGCACGGCCGCCCGCACCACCGATGCAGTGCC
>CAJWLE010000037.1:0-12486 GCA_913042965.1 uncultured Synechococcus sp. | reverse complement strand
CAGGCGCCGATGGCCTGCGACAAGCAGAACTGCTGCAACCCGATCGCGAGGCACCCGAAGGCTGGCATCCACTCGAGCGCGGCGATCTGCGCGACCTCTGCCAGTTGGACGTCACCGCCAAAGCAGGACATAAGGAGGACCTAGCAAGCCGCTCCAGCCAAAGCGCAGAGGAAACAGTGCTGCTGCTGACCCTGACAGACAGCGACCGATTGCGCGGGGAAAGAGAGTTGGCGGAACTGGAAGGCCTGGTCCGCAGCGCAGGTGCCCGGCCGGTCGCGGTGATCAACCAACGCTCCAGCAGCGCCAATCCCCAAACGCTCTGGGGCACAGGAAAACTGCAGGAAGCTGCGCTTGAGGTGCGCCGCAGTGGTGCATCCCTGGTGGTGACCGATCGGGAATTGACCCCGGTGCAGGCTCGCAATCTGGAGCGGTTGCTCGAATGCCCCGTATCCGACCGCAGCGAACTGATTCTCGACATCTTTGCCCAGCGGGCTGGCAGTGCCGCCGGCCGGTTGCAGGTGGAGCTGGCGCAGTTGCGCTATCGCCTGCCGCGGCTACTGGGCCGGGGGAGCAGCCTGTCCCGGCAAGGCGGCGGCATCGGGACCCGAGGGCCGGGGGAAACACAGTTGGAAAAGGATCGCCGCGCCATCAGCCGCCGGATCGAGCGACTGATGCGGGACCAGCAACAGCTGCAGCGACACCGCAGTCGCCTGAGGGATCAACGCCGAAACATGCCCCGCGTTGCCCTTGTCGGTTACACCAATGCCGGCAAATCCAGCCTGTTGAATGCCCTCTGCGGACGTCGGGAGTCCGACCGGGTCCTGGCGGAGAACAAGCTTTTTGCCACGCTCGATCCGACCACACGACGGCTGGAGCTGCCCTGTCCCGGGCAACGGCCCGACCGGGTGCTGCTCACCGACACCGTTGGATTCATCCGAGATCTTCCTGCCCCCCTGGTGGAAGCGTTCCGCGCCACCCTTGAAGAAGCACTTGATGCCGACGTACTGCTTCTGGTGGTGGATCTGGCTGATACCGACTGGCCGGGGCAGCTTGCCACCGTGCACCGTTTGCTGGATTCCCTCGGCAGCCAGGCCCTGCGCAGGGTGGTGGCCAATCAGATTGATCGCTGCCCGCTCGAGGCGATTGAAACCATCCGCCGGGAAGAACCTCAAACCCTCTTTCTATCGGCCAAACGGGGCGATGGATTGAAAGGACTCCAGGACTGGCTGCGTGACCAGTTCTTCGATCCCAGGGCAGAATCAACGCCAGAGACCGAAGAGCCGCCGCACGAATGGCCGAGCTGATTGGTGCGTTACATGATCCCGAGGCACTGATCACCCTGGCCGTCCTGTTGCTGGCGGTCGGGCTGTTCATCAGCGGGGCCCTCGCACCCGAGCTCACCGGCCTGCTCAGCTTGGGACTGCTTATCGCCACCGGGGTGCTGACGCCGCCGGAGGCACTGGCCGGCTTCGGCAGTCCGGCCCTGATCACCCTGATGGGTCTGTTTCCCGTTTCCGCGGCACTGTTCAAGAGCGGTGCACTGGACCGTCTGCGGGCTTTGATTGCATCGGATCGCATCCGATCGCCGCGGCGGCTGATCGCCCTGATGGCCTTTGTGATCGCACCGGTTTCCGGAATCGTTCCCAACACGCCGGTGGTGGCATCCCTGTTGCCTGTGATGGAGAACTGGTGCCATCGCCGCGGAATCTCACCATCCCGGGTGCTGTTGCCACTCTCCTTTTCTACGGTGCTGGGTGGCACGCTCACCCTGCTGGGCAGCTCAGTGAATCTGCTGGTGAGCGACATCAGCCAGCAGCTGGGCTATGGCTCGCTGGAGCTGTTCAGTTTCACCCTGATCAGCGTGCCCATCTGGCTGGCAGGTGCCGCCTATCTGGTGCTGGCTCCCCGGATGTTGCTGCCCGACCGGGGACGCGACGGCGACGAACTTGGCTTATCGCCACGCAGCAGCGGTTACTGCACGGAAGTGACCATCCCCTTGAATTCGGAGCTAGTGGGAGTCTCCCTTCACAACAGTCGGCTGCAGCGCCGGTTCGACGTGGATGTGCTGGAGCTTCAGCGGGGGGACGAACGCCTGTTGCCACCCCTTGCGGACCGCAAGCTTCGGGCCGGTGATCACCTGCTGCTGCGGGTGACCCGCGAGGACCTGCTGCGGCTGCAGCAGGACCACACCATCCAACTCACCACCCAGGGCCGCAACGCGGGATTCAACTTGAATCAAGGCGAAGCCAGCGGACAGAGAACCGTGGAGGTTCTGCTTCCGGCGGGCTCAACCCTGGCCGGCGCAAGCCTGCGTGAACTCCGCTTCCGCCAACGCCACAACGCCACGGTTTTGGCCCTTCGCCGCGGACAGGAGACTGTGCAGGAGCGCCTGGGGCAGGCGGTGCTGCGTGAGGGAGACGTGCTGCTGCTGCAGGCACCCCTCGATTCCATCCGAGGCCTCCAGGCCAGCAATGATCTGCTGGTGCTCGACCGACTCGAAGATGACCTGCCGACGGTGCGACGCAAGCCGTTGGTGGTCAGCATCGCCGTGCTGATGCTCCTGCTTCCCACCCTGACGCCGGTCCCGCTGGTGGGCTCCGTTTTACTGGCCACTGTTGCTGTTGTCGCAAGCGGCTGTCTCCGACCTGGAGAACTGCAGCGCGCCATTCGCCTTGACGTGATTCTGCTGTTGGGATCTCTGTCCAGCTTCAGCGCTGCGCTGAAGACCACCGGCCTGGCCGATGGTCTCGCCGGAGGATTGGAACGACTGCTGGAAGGCTGGTCCACCTATGGATCCCTGATGCTGATCTTTGTAGGAACAACGCTGCTAACTCAGGTCATGAGCAACGCTGCATCGGTGGCATTGCTGGCCCCTGTCGCCGTTCAGTTGGCCCCCACCCTTGCGTTGCCGCCAACGGCCCTGCTGATCACTGTTCTCTTCGGCGCCAGCCAGTCGTTCCTGACACCTGTGGGCTACCAGACCAATTTGATGGTGTTTGGTCCGGGCCGCTACCGCTTCCTCGATGTCACCCGCTATGGCCTTGGGCTGACCCTGATCATGACCGTGCTTGTTCCGGCCCTGATCCTGTGGCGCTATGGCGCATCGTGATCAACAGTGGCTTCACAACCGCCCTCACCGAACTCAGTGCCCCTTCGCAATGCGTTGAAACGCAGCCAGGGTTGGCAACGGCGCCTGACGGTGCCGCAATTCACGGTGGTGACCGGATTACTGGTGATCGTGATCGGCACCATTCTTTTGTCTACACCCCTGTGCTCAGGCAGCAATGTGGGGCTCTGGGAAGCGCTGTTCACGGCGACTTCCGCCATCACCGTGACCGGTCTTTCGATCATTGACATCGGCACGGATCTCACCGGCTTCGGCCAGGCGGTTCTTGCTCTGATGATCCTCTCGGGAGGCCTCGGGCTGATGGCCATCACAACGTTCCTGCAGGGCTTCGTGGTGCAGGGAACTGGGCTACGACGGCGGCTGGACCGGGGTCAGGCCCTGGATGAATTTGGTGTCGGGGGGGTGGGCCGAACCTTTCGAGGCATCGCTCTCACTGCCGCGCTTGTGATTCTGCTGGGAGCTTTGGTGCTGTACAGCTTCGGATTCAGCGACATCCCAGATCGAGGCGAGCGACTCTGGGCTGCGCTGTTTCACAGCATCTCCGCGTACAACAACGCCGGGTTCGGTCTCTGGTCCGACAGCCTTCAGCGTTACCACACCAATGTGGTTGTCAATGGCGTGGTGATGGTGTTGATCGTGATGGGTGGCCTGGGTTGGAGGGTCACCAGCGATCTCGCCAACCGAGGGTTCCGCCTCCGCAGCGGCGGCCGTCGACGCCGTCTGAGTCTTCATACACGCCTAGTGCTTCGGACCACAGCACTGCTCGTGTTGTTCGGGACAGTGGGACTGGCACTGACGGAATGGCTCAACCGCGGCGAAGTGTTCATCGGCATGGACTGGCCGGAACGCTGGATGACAGCCCTGTTCGAATCCGTGACGGCCCGAACTGCGGGATTTACCACCGTTCCCTTCTCTCTCGAGAACATCACCGATTCGGGAACACTGCTGCTGATTACGTTGATGTTCATTGGTGCGAGCCCAGGCGGCACGGGTGGAGGCATCAAGACAACAACAGTTGCAGCGCTTATGGCCGCTACCCGCTCAACGTTGCGGGGGCGGGAGACCGTGGTGATTCGCAATCGCCAGATTTCGGACAAGGTGGTTTTGAGGGCCCTCAGCATCACCAGTGCTTCGCTGCTTTTCGTGCTCGCGATGGCCCTTCTTCTGAGCATTGCAAGCAACCTCAACGGAGAGGAGCCATTCACCTTTCTTGAAATGCTGTTCACCTGCATCTCCGCTTTTGCCACCGTGGGGCTTGATCTGGGCGTCACCGAGCAACTGGGGCGTTTCGGTCAGGCGGTGCTGATGCTGGGCATGTTCGTGGGACGGCTGGGGATCCTGCTGCTCCTCAGTGCAATCTGGGAAGCGATGACCCAGGAGCAGATCCATATGCATCGTCAGAATCGGATCGGATACCCGCGCGAAGATCTCTATGTCTGATCGTCGTGACCGGGGGTGCAGCGCATGAGGGAATGGTGGCAATGGAGCCCTCTGCAGGAGTCGGAGCGACTCAGCTTCGCGATCATTGGTGTTGGCCGTTTCGGCATTGCCGTATGTCGGGAGCTGCTCAACAGCGGTGCTGAAGTTCTTGCGGTGGACCGCTCTGAACGGGCGATCGATGAGCTTCGTCAGCTGGAGCCCAGTGTTGAGGCCCGCGTTGTGGACTGCACGGAAGAGGAGGCCCTGCGCGAAGCGGGGGTTCTGGATATGGACACGGTGGTTGTTGCCATCAGCGAGCCGATCGAAGCAAGCATCACGGCCACGCTGATCGTGAAAGATGGCGACGGCAGCCAGGTGAAGCAGGTCATCGCCCGAGCAACCAGCGATCTGCACGAGAAAATGCTGAAGAGGGTGGGCGCTGATCGCGTGATCTTCCCCTCGCGGATGCAGGGGGAACGCCTGGGACTTGAGCTCGTCCGCCCCAACCTGATGGAACGACTGGCTCTCGACAAAACCCACTGCATCGACGAGATCAAGGTTCCGGAACCATTTGTGGGGCGGTCTCTGAGGGATCTGAATCTGCGCAAAAACTTCCGCGTGACTGTGCTAGCTGCCGGTCCACAACAAAATCTGGTGGTGAATCCACCGGCATCTCACGTCCTGGAAGAAGGACATCTGCTTGTGGTGATGGGGGTGGTCGACGACCTGCAACTCCTGCCCAAAACCTGAGCCCTACGCCATGCTCTGCCTCGGCCTGATGAGCGGCACCAGCGCAGATGGTGTCGATGCCGTACTGGCCCGCTTCAACGGAGCTCCGCAACGGCCCCGCTGGGAGTTGCTTCGCCACCGACACACTCCTTACCCGGTGGAGCTGAAGGCCCAACTGATTGCAGCTGGGCAGGGGTCTCCGCTTTCGGCCGCGGATTGGCTCGATCTGGCTGAAGCGACCACGGAGATGCAGGCCACTGCGGCTGAAGCGGCGGATCCCGACCAAAAGGCCGCCCTGGTGGGCTGCCATGGACAAACGGTTTGGCATCGACCGCCCAGCACCAGGCGCCGCGGGGCGAGCTGGCAGTTGCTGCAGGCACCTTTGCTGGCACAGCTGCTGGAGAGACCGGTGGTGCATGACTTCCGTGCCGCGGATCTCGCCCTAGGGGGCCAGGGCGCGCCGCTTGTTCCAGGCGCTGATGCCGCTCTGCTCGGGAGGGTGGGTGGCTGGCGCGGCCTGCTGAATCTGGGGGGGATCGCCAACCTGACGCTCATTCCTCCGCGCTGCGGACCGGACATCGACGCGGCGGTGCTGGGTTGGGATTGCGGACCTGCCAACAGCCTGATTGATCTGGCCGTGGAGCACTTCAGCGCAGGGGCCCGGTCGATGGATCGCGATGGCGCCATGGCAGCGGCAGGGTCATGCCAGGAACAACTGGTCAATCAGTGGCTGAAGGAGCACTACTTCCAGGCTGCGCCGCCGAAGTCCACCGGTCGTGAATCCTTCGGAAGGGAGGACCTGAGTCGGAGGCTGAAGGAGATGCAAGCGATGTCCCCCTCAGATGCGGTCGCCACGCTCACGGGCTTCACCGCAGCTGTCGTCGCGCAAGACCTCGACCACTTGTTTGCCAGAGAGGGAATTCGGCCGCTTGAGCTTCTGGTGGCTGGCGGCGGAAACCACAATCCCGTGCTGATGGCTGAGCTGCAGCGCCGCTGCAGCGGCTGCGCTGTTGATTCAAGCGATGAGCAGGGAATTCCTGCAGAGGCAAGGGAAGCGCTGGTGTTCGCCCTTCTGGCCTGGTGGCATGAACGCGATCACCATGGGAATGCCCCTGCCGTCACCGGTGCTGCCAGAGCGGTCCGACTGGGTGTGCGGGTGGAGCCTGGCTGACATCCGCCGCCTGCTACTCAGGGGCGATACAGACGGAGTCGGCGTGGGGCCCCGCGCAAACGACGCGGTTGCTGTGCTTCGAGGGCCGAACGAAAACGCTCCTCGCGGGATGGGGCTCTCAAGGATGGGGAATGGCCAGAGGCAGAGACACCGGAATTGCCCTGCTCATGCTGCTGAACTCCCTGCTGAATCAACACACGGGCCATGTTGCTCACCGTGCGCGACTCCTGTTCTGCAAGGGCCGACAGCCGTGCACAGAGATCCTCGGGCAGGACCACCTGGATCCTTGGGGACTTGGGTTTCCCGCTGGACGATGTCTGACGCGTAGGCACGACCGGGTCCCCAGAGGGAGTCTCAGGTACCAAAAAGTGTACAGAGTTCCGCAAGGGTAGTATCCATGACTATGGTGAGGGCATTGGTCCTCCTCGGAGAACCCCCATGACTGAAACCAAGGCGACTCCCGCTTCACAAACTCGGCGCACGCAAAGTCGACGCTCATCCCGGCCGAGCCCCAGCGGCAACCGGCGCAGGAGCACCCGCCGCAGCGATGAAAACAGCGACGTGCTCGTGTCTGCTGTGATCAGCACGTATCTGCTCACCCACCTGCACCACGTGCTGCAGCGGGCCGAATACGGCGCAGCCCAGGAGGGGCGCAATTCCCAGGCCGCCAACTACGCCCAGCTACGCAAGGTCCTTTGCATGGACGCCCGCAGCATGGAAGATGCATCCGCCCTCGGTCTTCGCGACGAACCCCTCGACCAGGCTGCTTGATAAACAGGCTCTTAATGAACGGGCCCCCTGACGAAATGGGCCGCAGTTCATAACGTTCGGTGAGCCGTTTTAAAGCTGATGTCTGGCAATGCCGCCGCGCTGTATGAGCGCATCCGCAGCAATCCCGAGCAGACCCAGGCTCTGTTTCGCCAGGCCCTCCAGGACCCAAGCGGTGCCATGGAGTCCATTTGCGCCTTTGGTCGTGAACAGGGCTTACCCGTCGACCCGGAGGAAGTTCGCGAACACCTGGCAAGCCTGGACGATGAAGCCAGTCAGCGCTGGGTGGTCAAGGCGAGGGGCGGTCTTTGAAACGGATGAGCGCAGCCTGATCGCTGGCCGGATCACGACGGTCAATTCCTCCGCCACCTGCCCAGCTAAAAAAAAGCAGGTAGCTGACGATCGCCAAACCCGCCGCCACCACGACGGCTGCGAGCTGTTCCAGCTTCAGCATGAACTGAATTCCCTGGCACTGCGCGCAATTCTGCCGCCAGGGATGATGGTGAATCCACGACCGCGACAGGTGCTGCGACTCGAGAACGTCAGCAAGATCTATCCGACCGGTGAAGTGCTGCGCAATGTCACATGGGAGGTGAAACCCGGTGACCGAATCGGCCTGGTGGGCGTGAATGGGGCCGGCAAATCAACCCAGATGCGGCTGATTGCCGGGCACGAAGAACCCAGCAGCGGTCAGGTGGTGCGACAGGGAGAACCTCGGATCGCCTTTTTGCAGCAGGAATTCGACGTCAACCCGGATCGCACCGTTCGGCAGGAGTTGTTCCAGGCCTTTGGTGAAGCGGCAACCGTGCTGAACCGCCAGCAGGAGGTGGAAGAGGCCATGGGTTCTGAGAAGGCTTCCGAAGATCCAGATCATCTGGATGAACTCATCCAGGAGCTCGGCAAGCTTCAGAGCCGGTTCGAAGCCCTGCACGGCTATGAACTCGATGCCCGTGTCGACAAACTGCTGCCAACCATCGGCTTCAGCCCTGAGGGAGCCGAGAGACAGGTGCGGGATTACTCCGGTGGCTGGCAGATGCGCATCGCCCTGGGGAAGATTCTTCTCCAGGAACCTGATCTACTCCTCCTCGACGAACCCACCAACCACCTGGATGTCGAGACCATTCAGTGGCTGGAGGGATATCTGCGTGAGCAGACCGCAGCGCTTGTGGTGATCAGTCACGACCGCACCTTCCTCGATCGCGTCTGCAATCAGATCGTGTCCACCGAGCGTGGTCTGTCCAGAAGCTATTTGGGCAACTATTCCGACCATCTCGAGCAGAAACTGCTGGAACAGGAGGCCACCCAGGCCGCCTTTGATCGCCAGCAAAAAGAGATCGCCTCGCAGCAGGCCTACATCGACCGCTTCCGTGCCAGTGCCACCCGCAGCACCCAGGCGAAAAGTCGGGAGAAACAACTCGGCAAGGTGGAGCGCGTGGAGGCACCGATCGAATCCGTGGCGGGCCCTAGCTTCCGGTTCCCACCGGCACCTCGCTCGGGTGCCCAGGTGGCTGTGATCGACAACCTCACCCACAGCTACGGAGACAAGATCCTGTTTCTTGGCGCTGAGCTGGAGGTGGAACGGGGCGACCGCATCGCCTTTGTCGGCCCCAATGGTGCGGGCAAATCAACCCTGCTTCGCCTGGTGATGGGAACGGAACAACCGGATGAAGGATCCGCACGGCTCGGAGAACACAATGTGGTGGCGCGCTATTTCGAGCAGAACCAGGCGGAAGCTCTTGACCTGAGCAAGACGGTGATCGACACCATGTTCGAAGCGGTTCCCGACTGGACTCAGACCCAGGTTCGCTCCCTGCTGGGCAGTTTCTGCTTTAGCAATGACAGCGTTTTCAAAGAGGTGGGGAAGCTCAGCGGCGGCGAAAAAGCACGGCTGGCACTAGCCCTGATGCTGTTGAGCCCCTGCAACTTATTGGTGCTGGATGAGCCAACCAATCACCTCGACATCCCAGCAAAACAGATGCTGGAAGACGCTCTGATCGATTACGAAGGAGCCTTGTTAGTCGTCTCCCACGACCGCTATTTCATCTCTCGCGTCGCCAATCGAATCGTGGAACTTCGCGATGGCGAACTGATTGTTTATCGCGGTGATTACACCTACTACCTTGAGAAGAAAGAAGAAGAAAGAGCACTCAAACAGGAGAAAGAACTGGCCGCAGAATTAGAAGCGAAGCGCAAAGCCAACAGAGAGAAACAGAAGGCCCGCCAGGAACGACGCAAAAAGACTGCCTGACTACGGTTTTGCCGTTTCGCCCAAAAACTTCACAGACATCTAGGCAGGAAAACTTATTTTCCTTTACCAGTGGATTGCGTGTGCATAGGCTGACAAAACCAACCGCGCAATCGATGACGATGGTTCCCCGCCCAGGCTCGGATCGTTCGATGGCCCAAGGTCCCCATGACCAAACCTGGGATGCGGTGGAAACTTATTTCGAATGCATCACCACCTGCTCCCTCGATGACGGGGATTGCATCACGCGTTGTGTCGAGCAGCTGAAGGACACCGACGCCTGAGTCGGACTGGCTCAGGATTTCAACTGGGCCAGATCCATCGGCTTCAGGCTGAACTCCAGACGGGTCTCGCCGCGAACAATGGTGATGGTCAGAAGACGACCGACACCCTTCCGATCGATCGCAGCGACAACATCAGCGGGGCCATTCATGGGCTGACCATCGATGGCCACGATTTGATCCTCAGGCCGCAGACCAGCCTTTGAAGCCGGAGCTCCAGGCTGAACGGAGCGAATCACAGGGCCGTTCGGGCCGTTAGCCAAACCGATACCGATCACGGGATGGCTGGCTCGCCCGGTGGCCACCAGCTGTCGCGCAATGGTCTGAGCCCGATTGATCGGAATGGCGAATCCCAGTCCTGCCCCAGGACCGGATCGCACCAACGTGTTGATCCCGACCACTTCACCGTCGGCATTAAGCAGCGGCCCTCCGGAGTTGCCCGGATTGATGGCTGCATCGGTCTGAATCAAATCAAGGCGTTTCCCAGAGATACCCAACTGCGACACATTGCGATTGAGGTTGCTGATGATGCCCATCGTCACGGTGTTCTCCAATCCGAAGGGGTTCCCCACCGCGATGGCCCAGTCGCCCACACGCACCCGGTCGGAATCGCCCAGTACAGCTGTCGGCCAGGGCCCCTTCCCCTCAAGACGCACCACTGCCAGATCGGTGAGGGGATCCGTTCCCACCACTTCCCCCTCTGCGCGACGACCGTCGGTGAGCTCCACCGACAGCGTGTCGGCCCCCTCCACCACGTGAGCATTGGTGAGCAGCAGCCCTTTGGCATCAAAAATCACCCCACTGCCCTGACCGCGCTGCACCCGCTGTTGCGGTGGTCGTGCTCCAGGAGCCTGAAAGAACCGACGAAAAAAGGGATCCATCAGCAACCCCCGCGGGATTCCAGAGATCGCAGACCGTTGAACGGTGCGTGCTGTTTCGAGGGTGACAACCGCAGGTCCACTGCGAGCGACGGCATCGGCAACGAACGATTGACGGGAGAGGTTCGACGGAACCGCTCGGGCCGGACCCGACCTCAGCACCACAGGAGCGGCGGTTCCCATCGCTATCCAGCTCGCCAGCAGCAGCGGATGGAGCAAAAAGCGATTCATCAATGAAAAGGCGGAGTCACCGCCACTGGAGAGCTGAACCTGACCGTAAGCAGCCTGAAACGCGATGCCCAGATGTTTGAACGTCCGAGCTGTGACGATGTACGACCGATCGGGGCCATCGCCCGTCAGGATGGGAGAGCTGGAAGCTCCGGCCTTCGATGCTCAACGCTTTGTTCCCCCTTCTTTACGGCGCCATCTTTGTGGGCTTGCTGTGGCAGGCCTTTCAGGTGATGAGCAAAGGGTTTCGCGCCGCCAGTGGTCCGGTCAGCGAACCAAAGGACCGCACTGGACGGGTCACGGTGCATCCCGAACTGCTGGACAACGAGGGGAAGATCACCGAGGAAGCTTTACTCACGGTTCGGTTCAGTGGCGAAGATGAACCTCCGCCAACGGAATCCGGGCCCGGTGCTGAATAAGTTGGGTAAGGGATGTTCCATTCGGACATCTGTATGGATTTGATCAGGGTTTTCTGAGTGGATCAGCGCACACGCATCGTCGCCGCAGTCATCAAGGGGGTGAAATTGCCCCCACGCTTCAGGTTGCGCCTGATCAAGGAAGATCCTGTACGCCTGGAACTGAGCCTGACCCCCGCTTATGGGAAGGATCCGGTCACGGTGGGACTGGTGGAATCCCTTGATCTGGTGGCCCGTCGGGACAGGGAAGGGCGAATTCCTCGTGATCTTCAGGGGACCTGGGACTGGACTGTTCGGCACGGCAAAGTCAGCACTGGCGGATGGAATCCGTATCTGAAGGAAGCACTTCAAACCATGTTTGAAACGGGCCTGCCCGCCATCGTTTTTGAAGAGCTGACCGGCGAGGAATACCACCCCGTGGATGGCACACGCCATGTGCGTTGAACGACTCGTCTGTAAAACCGTGCAAAGCAAAACTTTTCAGGCAGGCGTTCAGGCCTAAAACTGTTTCAATTCAGTTCTTAAGGTTTTCTTCGTGAACAGCCTTAGTTTCTCTTTGGGGCCACTGATTCGGCTGCTGGCGGCCCTTGCCTCCATCACCACGCTTCTTCTCCTGGGCCTCATCAACCTGATCCACTGACATCGTCACCGGATTGACGGCCTTCCCGATCGACGCCCTGTTGCAGACGCTTTGCGAGCAATTGCAGCCGGGAACAACCGTTCTGCTGCAGGCTCCACCCGGAGCTGGCAAAACCACCCGGGTCCCCCTGGCTCTGATGGGAGAACTTGGCGACTGCCCTGCGCGAACAGGTCGAATCTGGATGATCGAACCGCGCCGGCTCGCCGCCCGTGCCGCAGCTGAACGCCTGGCCGCAAGCCTGGGAGAAGCGGTGGGTCAACGCGTCGGTTTTGCCGTACGTGGCGAGCAGCGCCGCTCCACCCACACGCAGCTGGAGGTGATCACCGACGGGCTCTTCCTGCGACGCCTGCAAGCCGATCCATCACTGGAAGGCGTGAACTGTGTTCTGTTCGATGAATTCCACGAGCGGCGCCGTGACAGCGATCTGGCTTTCACACTGCTGCGAGAGGCGGCGCCGGTGCTGCATCCGGATTTAGCGGTGATGGTGATGTCCGCCACCCTGGATCTCACGGATTTGCGAAAACGCCTGCCGGAGGCTGTCGTTCTGTCCAGTGAGGGACGAGCATTCCCGGGCACCACCATTC
>CAJWLE010000036.1:0-12529 GCA_913042965.1 uncultured Synechococcus sp. | reverse complement strand
AAGGTCGGAAGACGAATGAAACGCCATGGCCAAAGGAGGAGCGAAAAAAGCCGCCGCCGCTGCGGCCCGAGCCGCCGCAAATCGGATGCTGGCCGATAACCGCCAGGCCCGGTATCAATACGAAATTCTTGAAACCCTCGAAACCGGTATCGAGCTGGTGGGCACCGAAGTGAAGTCAATACGCAATGGCAAAGCCAATCTGCGGGATGGGTTCTGCCTGATCCGAAACGGTGAACTGCAGCTGCACAACGTGCATATTTCCCCTCATACCCATGCCGGCAGCTATTTCAACCACGACCCGCTGCGCACTCGCCGTCTGCTCGCCCACCGTCGCGAGATCGACAAAATGCGCGGACAGCTGGACCAGAAGGGCCTGGCGCTGATTCCCCTCAACATCCATCTGAAGGGATCCTGGATCAAGATCACTATCGGTGTGGGCAAGGGCCGCAAGCTGCACGACAAACGGGCTGCCGAAAAGGAAAAGCAGTCGAAACGGGAGGTCAAAGCAGCGATCGCTCGCTTCTGATCACACGTCTCTGATTACTCGTCGTTCGGCGATGTCGAATCCGCTCGACAGGAGAGAGTGATCAGAGCAGATGCGACACCGTCATTGGTGACCAGCAGCTGCAACGGTGAGCCAACTCCGGGTTCGAGGCTGATCACCCGCAGCGGACCGCGTTTATCAAGCAGGGTTCCGTCGGGTCTGAACAACGTCATCTGCATCAAGGGCGTGCCATTGATGCCAAGCACCAAACTGTGCTGCAGCGGCACGGACACAGCCAGCAATTGGGCACCTTTGGCAGGAACCGGTAAGGAACGATTCACCACCTCACCCGGTCGCGCCTCCACGGTTGCGACCCGAAGGTCATCGAGGGTGCGCATCGCAGCGGCGATCCACAGCTGCCGGAACGGTTCGGCAGGAGCTGCACCCTGAGGCTCTCCAGGTAACAGATCCCGGGCTGCTGCGCCCACCAACCGTTCCAGCACCAAGGGGTGAATGCCCTGATCTGTCAGCCGCCGAGATGATCCCCGCCAATCCCCATCACCCAACGAACCGAGCCTTGCCCGCAAGGAGGGAGGCAGCCGCTCAACCCGTGACAACCAGTCCTGAGCCAAGTCGTCCCAGATCTGACGCAAGGCCAAATCCTCAGGCGCTTCGGATGGGAGCCTCCCCAAGCGATCGGGATGTCGTTGCAACAGTGAGAAGTCCACCAGCTTGAGAAACCAGGTGCGATCCACCTGCAACGCGCGCAGTCGACTCAACAGCTGCTGACGCTGCTGATTGGTACTGGATGGGGGAGAACTGTTGCGCTCGGCACGCTGCTGTGGCGGAGCTGCAGAGCGCTGTCCACCCGCATCGCGTGACAGCAGAAGCCAGCCGAGCACGGTGCCAAGAACGGCTGAGAGCGCCAGGGCCAGCACCACGGGAGCGAGACCTCCTTCCGCTCCCTGTTCCCGCTGCTCAGCCCGTGTCAGCTGACGCTGCTCAGCCGGCATCATCCCTCCCGCTCATTCAGCTCATCGTTGGCTATTCAAGACACCGAGGCCCACTCCCGCCAGACGATTCACTCCCATTGGACCAACTGATCCACAAATCCACATGGACCTTTAAGGTCCGCGCAGCAACAGCTTGTTGGGACGTTGTGCTGCTGACCAAGCTGCAAGAGGTGCGTCAACGCAGTGAGGCGCTGATCCTTCCGTTGGAACCCGAAGATCTTTGCCTGCAGGGCATGGCCGATGCCAGCCCGCCGAAATGGCACCTGGCCCACACCACCTGGTTCTTCGAAACCTTTCTGCTGCAACCCCACCTGGAAGGCCACCAGGCCTGCGATCCGCGCTGGAGTTACCAATTCAACTCCTATTACGACGCTGTAGGGGACCGGCACCCCAGGCCCGAACGCGGCCTGCTCAGCCGGCCCGGCATTGCAGCCATCCTCGACTGGCGCCACCGCGTTGACGAAGGCCTGAGTCGCTTGCTGAAGACTCCTCCCTCTCGCCAGCTGATCCAGCTGGCGGAACTCGGCCTTCAGCACGAGCAGCAACACCAGGAACTACTGCTGATGGATATCCTCGACGGATTCAGCAGGCAACCCCTGGAACCCTGCTACGACATCAAAGCTGATCTCACCACGACGGTGAAAGACAAGCGATGGCTTCACTGCAGCGAAGAGCTGGTGGAGATCGGACACCAAGGCGAGGGCTTCCACTTCGACAATGAATCGCCGCGCCACCGGGTGTGGCTGGATCGCTTTGAGCTGCAGAGTGATCTGGTCACCAACGGCGACTACGAACAATTCATTGCTGATGGCGGTTATCGACGTCCCGAGCTTTGGATGAGCGAAGGGTGGAGCTGTTGTCAGCGGAACGGATGGCAAGCGCCACGCCACTGGCGCGGCGATGGAGAGGAATTCACCCTGGCGGGGCGTCGTCCCAGGAACGCACAGAGTCCGGTCCGCCATGTGAGTTGGTTCGAAGCTGACGCCTTTGCTCGCTGGAGCGACGCACGCCTACCGAGCGAGGCGGAATGGGAACAGGCCCGCAGCATCCACAACGAAACCATGCGAAATGCCCACGGTGCCCTGTGGCAGTGGACCTCCACCCCCTATCGGCCCTATCCAGGTTTCTCAGCGGCCCCCGGTGCAATCGGTGAATACAACGGCAAGTTCATGAGCTCACAATTTGTGCTCCGGGGCAGCTGTTGGCTGACACCGGCGGGCCATGAACGGGACACCTACCGAAACTTCTTTCCGCCGGCGAGCCGGTGGATGGGAAGCGGAATCCGACTGGCCCGATGAACGTCGAGCTGCTTGACCTTCATCCAGCCCCAGCCGACTTGGAGCAGTTGGTGCGGGAGGGGATGACAGCCATCCCACGACAGCTGCCAGCCTGGCTGCTCTACGACAGCGAAGGATCACGACTCTTTGCGGCCATTTGCGAGCAACCGGAATACAGCCTGACGCGAACCGAAATCGCCCTGCTGAACCAGCAGGCAGAGGCCATCTCTGCATCTTTGGGATCAGGGGTGTTGGTGGAGTTCGGCATCGGGAACGCGCGCAAGGTCTCCCCTTTGCTGAAGGCCCTCAACAGCGATTTGTTCGTGGGGCTCGACATCAGCCGCACTGCATTGCGCGATGCCCTCGAAGGTCTGGGACGGGAGCATCCGAAGAGCACGATGCTGGGCATCTGCTGCGACCACAGCCAGCTAACGGATCTCCCCCTTCATCCGCTGCTGGATGGGCAACGCCGCATTGGCTTTTTCCCCGGCAGTTCCCTCGGAAACTTCAGCGGGGACAACGCTGTGGCACTGCTGCAACGCTTCAGACGACTGCTCAACGGCGGGCCCCTTCTGTTGGGACTGGATCAACCAAGAAGCCCCACACTGCTTGAGGCCGCATACAACGATGCCGCGGGTGTTTCCGCCGCCTTTGCACAAAATTTACTGACACGGCTCAACCGCGAACTGCAGGGCGACATTGACGTGAGCCGCTTCCAATACCGCGCACGCTGGCAAAGCTCCCAAAGCCGTATTGAGATGGCTCTGGTGAGTCAGTGTTCTCAGACCATCACCTTGGCTGGGCAGCGCTGGCACTTCGATGCTGATGAGGCTTGGATCACGGAACACAGCGTGAAATACAGCCCAGCAGCGGCTGAAGAGCTGGCGCTTCGGGCTGGCTGGAGAATCCAGCAACGCTGGCACGATGAAAATGACCACGTGTCACTGCATCTTCTGCTGCCGGCAAACTGAGGTTTGACCACCCCTGCATCGGGATCATGACCTGGCTGGACCAGCTGGAACAGGAACTGGACCAAAGGCTGTCCTCGTTTCTGCGCAGCAATCCCGTACAGGTGCGGTTGTTCGAAGAACAGCACCTACGCGACCGTGTGCACGCTCTGCAACGTCAACGGCAACAACTGACCGAGGAAGCCAGCGAACAGCGGCGCCAGCTTCTGGCTTTGGCTGCGGATGTCAAAGCCTGGACCGACCGGACCAACAGGGCAAGAGCAGCAGGCGCATCAGACCTGGCAAAAAGGGCCGACCAACACCGTGCCGAACTGATGAATCAGGGGCATGAGCTCTGGAATGATTTGGCCTCCCTGGGTCGCCGCTTCGACGAAGTGGACGCACAACTGTTCGAGCTCAAGCAGCAAAACAGCAATCGCAGCAACCTGGACCAGGACTGGGCACTGTTTGAAGCGGAGCAAGAACTCGATGAGCTACGCCGTCAGGCTGGCCTGAGTTGAGCTGATCTCAAGCCTTGGGGGCAGGGGGCTCAAGGCTGACACCCTCGGGCGGAGGAGTGGGGTCCGGATCAGCGATCAGCATGTGCTGCAGCACGATCTCGGGACGCTCACTGTCGCGCCAGCGAATGCGATAGGCCGGCATCTTGGTGCCGCGGCTGGTGGTCTGCTCCACCGGCTCCATCACCCATCCCCTGCGGGAACGGCCCTGGGGATTGCGCTTGACCACAGCATCTGCGTGCTTGAAGCGGAACCCGACGCGTTCACCACTCATGGGGATTGGACTGTGCCACTGTCACCATTATTCCACTGCGAGGGAATCAGCCCCACGGGACTCCGGACGGAGCAGCGGAAAGGCGATCACATCCCGGATCGAAGGACTGTCGGTCAGCAGCATGACCAACCGGTCTATGCCGATGCCGAGGCCGCCGGTGGGCGGCATACCCAACTCAAGCGCATTGACAAAATCCTCATCAAGCCCCTGCGCCTCCAGGTCACCAGCTGCTTTACGAGCCTGCTGCGCCTCCAGCCTTTGACGCTGATCCACCGGATCGGTGAGCTCACTGAAGGCATTGCCATGCTCGCGGCCAACGATGAACAGTTCAAAGCGTTCCACCAGCCCGGGCTTGCTGCGGTGAGGCCGTGCCAGGGGTGAAATCTCCACCGGATAGTCGGTCACGAAGGTGGGTTGGATCAGGGTGGATTCCACCGCTTGCTCAAAGGCTTCGTTCAGGAGACGCCCGACGGAATCGGCCAGTTCAGGGGTATGCAGACCCTTCGCTGCCATCGCTGCGACGGCCTCCTCACGGTTGACAAAACGGGTGAAGTCCAGCCCCGTCGCATCTTCCACGAGCTCATGCATGGTGGCCCGCCGCCAAGGCGGAGTGAGATCGATCTCCGTGCCCTGATAGGTGATCCGGGTGCTGCCACAGACCTCCTGGCAGACGCAGCTCAGCATCTGCTCGGTGAGCTCCATCATCCCGACGTAATCGGTGTAGGCCTGATACACCTCGACCGAAGTGAACTCAGGGTTGTGGCGGGTGCTGACCCCCTCATTACGGAAGATCCGTCCCAGCTCATAGACACGCTCAAACCCACCCACCACAAGACGCTTCAGGTGCAATTCGGTGGCGATGCGCAGCGTGAGCGGCAGGTCTAGGGCGTTGTGGTGGGTTTCAAACGGTCGGGCATCAGCACCTCCAGGTTCGCTCTGCAGAACAGGGGTTTCGATCTCAAGGAAGTCACGGTCATCCAACCAGCGACGAATGCCACTCACCAGGCGGGCCCGACGCCGGAAGGTATCCCTGGTGTCGGGTGAGACCACCAGATCGAGATAGCGCTGTCGATAACGCTTCTCCACATCGGCAAGACCATGCCACTTGTCCGGCAGTGGTTGCAGGCTCTTGGTGAGCATGCACCAGTCGGTCACCTTCACCGACAGTTCGCCGCGGTCGGTACGACGCAGGGTGCCCCGGACGCCCAACCAGTCGCCGCTGTCCACCAAGGACGTGATCTGTTTGAACCAACCCTCCTGTTGAGCCTCAAGACCTGCCTTCTCAAGAAAAAGCTGGATGGTTCCAGTCTCATCAGCCAGGGTGAAGAAGGCCAGCTTGCCCATCACGCGACGTGTCATCACGCGACCGGCCACAGCGACGCACACCTGGCGTTCCTCCCCATTGGGAAGATCCGCATGGTCCTTTTGGAGGGCAGCCATGCGATGGCTTGCATCAAAACTCAGGGCGTAAGGACCCTGTCCCAGTTCAGCAAGAGACTTGGCCTTCTCCAGTCGGGTATCGCGCAGCTCAGACAAAGCAGCAGGGGCGTTCGCGCGCCATCCTGCCCGCCCATGGTTCCATCAACCGGTCGCCGCGGCCTCACCCATGCGCTGGGAGGCATAACCGATGCCCCGCACCGTGAGAATCATTTCAGGATTACGGGGGTCAGGCTCGAGTTTGCCCCTCAACCGAGCCACATAGACGTCAACAACCCGAAGATCGGCAGCCCGTCTCGGGGGATAACCCCAGAGCTGCTCGAGAATTTCAGCCCGAGGAACGACCCGACCGGGGTCCCGGAACAACAGCTCCAACAGGCTGAATTCGGTGTAGGTGAGATTGATGCGCTCGGCACCACGGGTGACCTGACGACGATTGGTGTCGACTACCAAGTCGCCAAGAAGCAGCACGCCTTGGCCGGTGGGCAACTCGCGGCTTTCAACCTCGGCATTGCCTCGACCAACCCTGCGGAGGATGGTGGCAATCCGTGCTTCGAGTTCCTTCGGGCTAAAGGGCTTCGGGAGATAGTCGTCAGCACCGAGATCGAGGCCGGCCACCTTTTCCGAGATGGCATCAACCGCCGAAAGGAAAATGATCGGAACACAGGATTCAGCTCTCAGGCGACGGCAGACCGCAAAGCCGTCAAGCTTCGGCAGCATCACATCGAGTACAACCAAATCGGGCGATTCCTTGTGGAACAGCTCGAGGGCCTGCTCGCCATCTTCTGCGCAGATCACGGTGTAACCCGCAAGCTGCAGGCGCATCACCAACACACGACGAACAGCAGCTTCGTCGTCCACCACCAGAACCGTGGCCTTGGGTTGGATAGGGAGATCCCCGACCATGGTCCTGGCTTAACAGGTTGAAACCATACAGTTCAGAACTTCCTGACCGCTCAAAAACAACACCGACTCAGCGTTGTTTTCGGATTGTCTTAATATTCTGACGAATGATTAAGGCCAGCGCGACTCGGAATAGCGATTCCACTCAAGGGCCGCCTGTCGCAGAGCTTGGTCACTGTCCACCTGGCCCAGCATCGCGCGCTGCAGCTGGGTGTAAACGATCGACTGGAGCCTTTTGATTCCCGGCGATGCGGGGACCAAAACGTCTGCTCGCTCGAGGATCTCGGCTGACAAACGACGAGCCTGACGAATTTGTTGCTCCGGCACCGTTGCCGGCTGCTCGTTATCGAGCTCTCGACGAATGAAGGCCAGGGCTTCACGGGACGACGGCAAAACCCTTGCTTCCGTCGCAAAGCGGGCCTGATGCTCAGCATTGGTGAGGTAAAGCGCCAAGCGCAGCGCCTCACGCTGGCGCGAACTCTGCCGCGGTACTGCCAGGGTCATTAACGCCACATTGGCCCTTTCGTCAGCACCGGTGAGGGGTGGATGCGCTTCGGTGACGGCCGCCACTCCTGGAGCGTTGGTCTGGATGCTGCGCAAAAACTCTGCACCGGTGGCGGCCAGAGCAAGATCACCGCTCTGAAATAACTCGATCGCACGCCGCTGTCCCTGGCTCACCACTTCCCGGGGCAGCAGTCCCTCGCGGTACATCGCGGTCCAGAAGCGGAAGGCCTTGCGACCGGCCTCTGTGGCGAAGGCCGCACGACGGCGTGCATCCAACAGCACCACTCCCATCTGCACGAGGCTTTCCAGCAATTCGGCGGAATCATCTGGAACGGCCGTAACAAAGAGCCCATAGCGACCGGTGCGCTCACGGATCCTGCGGGCGAACGCGGGAACCTGCTCCCATCGAACGGGGGGTGTTTCGAGACCGGCGGCCTGCAGCAACTGGCGATTCACCAGGCTCAGGCGCACAGTGAGATACCACGGCACGGCGATCTGCCCAGCATCGGGGTCTCGGCAAGCAGCCCAGACCGTTGAGAGATAATGCTCGGACACGCCCTCCGGCAGAAGAGGTGTGAGGTCGGTGAGTCCGCCTTTGCTGGCCAGATTGGCCGCAAAGGGAGGATTGAGATTGACCAGATCCGGCGCGGTGCGAGCAAAAACAGCCGCCAGCAACTTGCGTTCCACCGACCCCCAGGGGAGATCTGTCCAACGGACCGGAGCCTCTGGATTCAACTGTTGCCAACGGGCGAGAACGTTGGCGAAATAAGCATTGAACTTTGGTGCCAACTGCAGCGTCCAGAGGTCCAACCCCGACCTGTTCACGCTGCGAGCACAGGCCGCCAGAGCGGCGGCAAGGCCGGCTCCCAGACTTCCTCGCAACAGCTCCCGTCGCCTCATACCGGCACCCTGCGCCGCCAGAGCAGAAGTTGAAGAGACACCAGCATCGGAGCAAGAACACCCGTCACCAAGGTCTGACACGCAAGCGTGTGCAATCCCCACGCCAATAGGGACGGCTCGAGGACTCCGCCTCCACCGATCAGTAGCTGCAGCAGGAGGGTCAGGCCCAGCATTCCCGTTCCCAACAAAGCCAGCAATCCGAGATTGAAACTGCGCTGGACCGGGGCAGCGCGGTGACCGATCCGGCCCCACCACCACCCGAGACCAATCAGTGCCGGCACCAGGGTGAGTCCATCCAGAGTCAACCCATCGAGCACAAGACCCAGAGCCGCACCGGCCAGCGCTCCGGAGATGGGGCCATCCACCAGAGCCCAAGGGAGCAACCACAACACCACCCAGCAGGGCGAAACCCCGTCCAGGCCCAGCCAGGATGGTGTCGCGAGGGTGGCCATCGGCACCATCAGAGCGGAAGCGACACAGATCGGCTGGCGGTGCAAACGGTTCATCTCAGCGGGTGCGTACCTGAACCCAGTCGATCGCTTCTGGCGCAGCGATCAGCTGCACCACCGCTGTGGCAAACGGCACGGCCTGGTCATCCACCGACTGCACGACTGCCACGGGCAGATTTGGCGGCAACAACGTGCTGGCGGGAGAGGTACTAACCAGATCACCGGGGCGAACATCCGGATCGCGGACGATGAAACGCAACTCAGGGCGGGTGGCGCCGGTGCCCACCAGCAGGCCGTGATCCCGTGACCGCGGCAACCAGACACCAATGGAATGTCCCGGGGCCGTCAGCAGCTTGACCCGGGCTGTGGCAGGCGTGACACTCGCCACCCGACCCAGCAGCCCCCCAGGGCCAAGGACAGCATCATCCTTGGCGATTCCATCCAGGGCACCGCGGCTGAGCTCCAGCTGCTGCCACCAGTCCCGGGGGCGCCGGGAGATCACCGCAGCAGCCACATCACGACCGTTCTCTCCACTCTGCTGAAGCTCCAGCAGGCCACGCAGTCGTTGGTTGTCCTGCTCCAGCAGAGTGAGACGAGCGCGTTGCTCGAGATCAACGGCGGCCTGCACCCACTCCCGCTGAGCCGACCCTGGCCAGAACGGTCGAGTCAACAGGGCATAGGCATCAACAAAACCGGCACCCTTGCTGAATCGCACCAACAGCAAACCCGTCAGCAGCAGCAACCAGGGGGTCAGTCGGCCCAAACCCTGCCAACGTTTTTTCCCCGGCCGAAGCGACGGCGCCATCGCGTCAAATGCCGGCGGCGGCGCGAACGAATTCAGGTGTATCCACCACCCGCTGCAATCTCTTCCAATCCTCCAGCACCTGGCCGCAGCCGTTGACGACACACAACAGTGGATCTTCTGCGATGTGCACAAAGATTCCGGTCTCGTGACTGATCAGGTCGCTGATGCCGCGCACCAAAGCACCACCACCAGCCAACATGATTCCACGATCAACGATGTCGGCAGCCAGCTCGGGCGGGGTGCGTTCGAGCGTGCGTTTCACCGCTTCAACGATCACATTGAGCGGTTCAGCAATTGCTTCACGAAGGTCTCCGGCCTTCAGGTTGATGGTGCGGGGAAGACCGGAGAGCAGGTGCAGGCCACGCACATCCATGGACTGCTGGTCAAAGTCATCGTCGGGGAAGGCTGAGCCAATTCGAATCTTGATTTCCTCTGCGGTGCGCTCGCCCACCACCATGTTGTGCACCTTCTTCAGATAGACGCTGATCGCATCGCTGATCTCATCGCCAGCGACGCGAACCGATTCACTCAGCACCGTGCCTCCAAGGCTCAGAACGGCCACCTCCGTCGTTCCGCCGCCGATGTCAACGATCATCGTGCCGACGGGTTCGGTGACGGGCAGCCCCGCGCCGATGGCGGCAGCGACTGGTTCATCAATGAGATGCACCTCCCGCGCACCGGCCATGCCGGCTTCACGCACGGCGCGGCGCTCCACGCCCGTCACGCCGCTTGGAATGCCGACCACCAGACGCGGAGCGATGATCCCGCGCCCCTCATTGCCCTTGGTGATGAAGGTTTTGAGCATCTGCTCAGCGGCATCAAAGTCAGCGATGACGCCATCACGCAGAGGGCGCACAGCGCGGATGTTTCCTGGGGTGCGGCCCAGCATCAACTTGGCTTCATCACCCACTGCCAGGGTGCTGCCCCGCTCGAGATCAAGAGCCACAACCGAGGGCTCCTGAAGCACGATTCCACGACCGGAGACGTAGATCAGGGTGTTGGCTGTGCCGAGGTCGATGCCGATGTCACGGGACAGCTGAAAACGACGAAACAGCACAGACCCCGGCCTTCAAACCGGCGAATCATAGGGGCGAATTTTGGGCTTGTTTGTTACGTCCGGCAGACCGGGTGGAACTCCTTGAAAGCAGCCATCTAAACCGTGGCGCATCATGAAACTCATCAAAAGGAGAAACACCCATGGGAGTGAATTCCGTCACCCTCGTCGGCCGAGCCGGTCGAGACCCAGAGGTTCGCTACTTCGAATCCGGAAGCATGGTCGCAAATTTGACCATGGCCGTGAACCGCCGCAGCCGCGACGACGAGCCGGACTGGTTCAACCTGGAGATCTGGGGCAAACAGGCCCAGGTCGCCGCTGACTATGTGAAAAAGGGCTCTTTACTTGGGATCATCGGCAGCGTGAAGCTCGATCGCTGGACGGATCGAGCCAGCGGGGAGGAGCGCAGCAAACCGGTTGTGCGGGTTGATCGGCTGGAACTCCTTGGCTCCAAACGCGACAACCAGGAAGCAGCCGGAAGCTTCGGCGGCCAGGCTTCGGATGAAGAAATTCCCTTCTGAAAAGTGAATTCGCTGCCGGCGTTCAGTCCGATGACTGGCGCCGGCGCCAGATGCGTAAAGCCAGCCAGATGCTGCCGCCCAGGAGCGCTATCACGAGGGCCACTTTCACGACCTTGGAGACAGGGTCGATCCACAGCTCAACATTGCTGTAGCCCTCACCCAACACCATGCCAGCGACGGTGAGCAAAAGAGTCCAGATCAAGCTGCCGGCCGTGGTCCAAAGCAGGAATGGCGTCATCGGCATCATTTCAATACCCGCCGGCACGGAAATAAGCGTGCGAATGCCCGGCACCAGGCGTCCCCAGAAGACCAAGGCGGTGCCAAAGCGGTTGAACCACCTGCGGCTGCGGGCCAGCTCAGCAGCGCTGATGCCAATCCAGCGGCCATGGCGCTCAAGCCATTGCTCAATGCGCTCTTCGTTGATCACCCGCCCGATGCCATACCAGGGCAGGGCCCCGATCACCGTGCCCAGCAGTCCTGCCAACACCACTGGAATGAATTGCAGCTCACCCTGCTGCACCAGAAAGCCCCCCAGCGGCATGATCAGCTCGGAGGGAATCGGCGGGAACAGGTTCTCCAGAAACATCGCCGCGAAGATCGCGGCGTAGCCCGCCAGGGGATTCACCGCAACCGCCTGTTTGATCAGCTCGGGCAGCTGGGTGATCACATCAGAAAGCCCCATGGAACCTGCGCTGGATCGCGCAAGTCTTCCATGGGGCAAGCCCTTCGACCGGGCTAATGATCAATAGCGATAGTGATCCGGCTTGTAAGGGCCCTCCACTGGCACGTTGATGTAGTCGGCTTGGTCCTTGCTGAGCTCGGTGAGCTTCGCGCCGATCCGGCCAAGGTGGAGACGGGCCACCATCTCATCGAGGTGCTTGGGCAGCACATACACCTCTTTGCCGTATTCGTTGCCCTTGGTGAAAAGCTCGATCTGAGCCAGCACCTGATTGGTGAACGAGTTGCTCATCACGAAACTGGGGTGGCCGGTGGCGCAACCCAGGTTCACCAGACGGCCTTCCGCCAGCAGGATGATCTTGTTGCCGCTGGGCAGGGTGATGTGGTCCACCTGGGGCTTGATGTTCTCCCACTCGTAATCCTTGAGGGAGGCGACATCGATCTCATTATCGAAATGGCCGATGTTGCAGACGATCGCCTCATCCTTCATCTTCACCAGGTGTTCATTGAGGATCACCTGGTAGTTGCCGGTGGCGGTCACAAAGATGTCCATGTCCTCCACCACATCCTCCAAACGGACGACGCGATAGCCCTCCATGGCTGCCTGCAGGGCACAGATAGGGTCAACTTCTGCAATGCAGACCGTGGCACCAAGACCGCGCAGTGATTGCGCTGAGCCCTTGCCCACGTCGCCATAGCCGATCACCAGCGCCTGCTTGCCAGCCACCATCACATCGGTGGCACGCTTGATGCTGTCCACCAGAG
>CAJWLE010000035.1:0-12531 GCA_913042965.1 uncultured Synechococcus sp. | reverse complement strand
CAATCAGCCGTCCTGCTCATTGCCCTTTGAGGCAAATCGACCGAATGTGGAAATGATGTGCCTGGATCCGGAAGCAGCTGCACACAGCGCTGGCTGGATGGATGGGCTGATACCGGACGGGCTCAGACGGCGTCTGCGCCTGAGGAGTCTTCTGCTCTTTGAGTCTTTTCAGCACCTGAGTGACAGGCCAAATCGATCACAGAATCCAGCTCGTACGACGGCCTTGCCTTGCCAAATACATCAGAAACGGTGTGCCTGCCTGCCTGTTGAGCCTCTTCCAGAGACTTGAAATGACCAATCAAGTCATACGTCGCTCCATCAAGGGTCGCGGAAACTGCGAACTGGCGACCACCAACGTTCTGGACGCGCCAGCGCATCAAGCAGGCCTGAGATGACGAGGAACGATTCATGCCCCCTTGCGATTTGAGAGGGAAGATTATGCTTACTGAAATCAAGTAAGCGGCAAAGCTTATTATTCTGCAAATAAGTATTTTCATCCATTCCACCTCAGCCCTTGAATTCGCTGAGCATTAATACCCTCAAAAGTTTTATGTGCCTGATGATGCAGAACACTTGAAGTTCGCCTATTAAGGTGAAGCCAACTCAGGAGATAGCCATGGGGTTCACACTTCCAACCATCTCAATCGGAGCTGTTTTGTATATCTGCTTTCACTTTCTGCTGGCGCCAGTCTTCGGATAAGGCCTAGGCATTCTTGCCTGAGTGTATTTATTTCTTTGCAGTGAATTTGACCTTCAACAACTTTCGGCATAGATAGCCCTTGGTTGTTGAGGTTCAAATGCAGGAATACAGACGCCTGGCCAATCAACCTTCCATCCAAGATCGCTGGAATGTTGTTGACGAGTACACCACTTGCCTGATGGAGTGCGATGAAGCGGATCAAACATGCACCTTGGTCTGCATGCAGCTCCATCTGGATGTGAACGCTTCTGTTCCCCCCACAAGCGCCTTTGTCTGAACAAGGCTGCGTTTGATCGGCTTGTGGTTCGTCAGCGCTCAGTTTTTATCTGGGTTTCGACTGTTCTGGCGACTGACGCCTGAGGCGATCCAACAGTCAAAACTGCAACGGTTGCGCCACAGCCATCACGCTGCCAACAGCAACCGTTGCAGGTGGGTGCGAGGGCAACCCTTTCATCGGCAAGGGCGTTCGCCTCGCTTCAACTTCACCCACATCGCTTTCTCAAGCGCGGTGAGCTTCGGTTCTTTTTCGTTCAGAACGGCACTGGCACGGGCTTTGGCGTCGTAGATGTATCGCGTCGTGCGATCGAGTTCATCGAAGGACATGGCACTCAGGTGAACGACTTATTGGTATTGGTAGCGCCGAATCACAGTTTTGGGTGCCTTTTGCACCAAGTTGCTTTTCCCTAGCTTCTCCTCATGTCCGTTGCAGCTGAAAACCGATCGACGTTGGGTGAAGCACTGATGTGTGGTCAACGCCGTGATCTCAAGCCAGCTCTCCGGCTTTGACCTTCTCCCGAAGCGCCCGCAACAGCTGGCGGATGTATTCCTCATCTGTGGAGATGCCGCCGTTATGACGATCGCGGCGCACCTCAAAGAACAAAGTGCAGCGCAGCTCAGTAAGCGTTGATGAGGTTCCGGAGTTCGCGAACTCAGCGCACGACTCAAACCCAACCATTGGCTAGGGGATTTGAAAACATGACAACGATCTGACATTCCAGCTTGAACAGCTCATGCTCAAGGAATGACGGTCAAAACAAGCGAATCCATCGAAGTTGTGGCCGCGATCATCGTGACGGCTGGACTGGTGATGGGGAATCTGCTTCTATTTGCGCCCCTGAGAACAGACAACAGAACAAAACGCCCAGAGCCAGTGCTGCAGAGGGATTCCGCCCCTGATCCAGCACCCGAAAAGACCTTCGCGACCGCCGCAGCACAACCCGCAGGTGGCAACAAAAAATACAATTAGCAGTGCCCAAAAGAACACGAACAACCGTCGCGTTCTTAGGCCTTCCCCAGCGCAGTAACGAGCCTTGACGACCTTTTCCTGGGATGACTTTGTCGGTGTCTTGAAGAACACAGACATCGAGTTTCATCACCTCAAGCTGGTTCAACTCGCCCAGGCGATCCTGGAATCAGGGCGCGGCAGCTCCGACCTGTTCCGATTGCACGGCAACCCGTTTGGGATGAAATATCGCCGCGAGATGTGCGGGGTTGCCATCCCGATCCAATACAGCGCCCACGACGGCGAAGACGTCTACTGCAAGTTCGACACCCTGCAGGATGCCGTCGACGGCTACTGGGTGTTCATTGATCGCCCGATCTATTCCGGCTGGCGCACCAGCGTTGCCACGGAAGCCGACTACATCGATTTCATCGCCTTTGCGGGCTACGTGGGTGGAGACGATGCGGCGAAACAGCACTACGTCACCAAGGTGACCAACCTCTTCGGGGAAGCGGCGTCGCTGTTGAGCTCAAACCCTGCCGCGCAGCCAGGGGCAACGTGGAACAAAAATGGGGTTCTGCTCGAAATCGGCCACGGGGTGACCCCCAGCGGCGGCATGGATCCCGGGGCGATCGGGATCAATCCCAGGAACGAATACGAACTGAACAAAATCGCGGCCGTCGCCGCGCAACGGCTGATCAGGCAGGCCGGTGTGCCCTGTGATCTCACCGATGCGGTGGCCAGCCTGCGCAGCCTCGGGGAACGCGCCGCCGGCTACGACGTGTTCTGCTCGATCCACCACAACAGCGCCTCAGCACCGGCACAGGGTGCGGAAGTGCTGGTGTGCAAGAACAAATCAGACCCGGACGATTTGCAGCTTTCAGCCATGATGAGCGCCGAAATCGCCGCAGAGCTGGGGATCAGGGATCGCATCGCAGGGGGCCGGGATCCACGCCTGCACCTGGGAATCCTCAAGGGTGCGGAGTCGACCGATGTTCGCGTGGCCGTGCTGGCCGAGCTCTATTTCATCCATGTCCCCATCCCTGATGTGGTGGATTGGAGCACCAGGGGCGGCGAAGCCGTGGCGCGGGCCATCCTCAAATGGCTTGCAGCCAATCCATAGCGACCGGTTCAACAATCAACGAACGATCAGCCGCTGACTAGCTGGAAACCCGGCGCACATTGGAGGAATACGGAAACCCATAGCCCTGATCCATCGAACGGATCACACCTTCAGCACTGGAGAGGCTGCTGGTGAGCATGCAGCGCTGCTCGTGATCGCAAACCCGGAACTGGCCATCAGCGAGTTTTTCGATCGAAGAACCATTCGCGGTCTGGGTGATCAACGCTGCTGTGGATTGCATGGGCCGTTGCAAAAGTGCGAACCCGTCTTGTCATGGCTGGCTCTGCCCAAAAAAGACGTATCAGGCCTCACCATCGACAAACGAATAAACGCGAAAGCAAGGCCCAAGCCCAACCATCCTTCGTGTCGTTAGCGACCACGATCCACAAACAAATCGATGAAAATGGCGTAATTGCAAAATCGTTGTGGCCAGCCGACTGCGTCGCGCCCTGGGTCAGCTGAGCGACAAGGTGACCCGGCGAATGCCGCGGTGGCCGGAAGGATCCTGGCCTGATTCTCTCCAGCGCAGCCCGTACCGAGTGCGTGCAACAGCCAAGGATGTGATCAAAACCACAGCCCAGGCAGCCGTGGACTTCGGGCGCAAAGCAGCGCGAGCAAGCCTGCAGAAAGTGCGGGGAAACAGCAGCAAATGAACAGCGGGTTGTTCACACTCTCCATCCTGCTGTTTGTGGCTGAGATCAGCCTGACGACGCCATTGAATTGAGCAAAATCACTCAGCCTGGGCAAACCGATTCATTCGCGACCAGTTGTACTGAAGACGACAGCCATTGATACAGATGGAAAGGCTGACTTCTTGGAACTTGGTCTCACCAACAACAAGGCCGATGGAATTCCTCATTGCTGGTTGCTTCATCGTTCCCCTGTCCGCCCTGTGGATCCAGACGCAGGAAGATGACACCGATGAAGACGAGATCGATGTCCTTTAATTCCACCACCCCCTGAACCCGCAGCATGGCAAATCCTCTGCTGCTACTGGTGTTTTGACAACAACTGAGCCCAGGCCACATGCAACAAGGTCTGGCACCGGGCTCTGTAGACCTGCTGCCTCAGGGCAGACCTGGCTCAGGTCCGGGACGACGGCAAAGGCGTTGTTTGCATTTCATGCATCAACAGATCCTTGGACAGAAGCGTGAGGGCCACCCCCATCAGCGCAAGGGCCAAGCCCTGATTTTTGTCTGAAGCGACGGCTACATTCCGGGAAAGTTCCAGATGTTTTTCCCAGGAAAAATGCATTCCGCCTAGTCATTTCAATGCTTTCTAAAGCCATCAGCGCTTGCAATCACACTGATCAGCACCATTCAGAAATGTTCTGTAATGACGGCAATGTATTGGGCTGATCATTGATCCTTTAAATCGGTTGCAATCACTACGCTTTTGATTTGCTGAGATAAAAGTTCTGGGGTACGTTCTGCGCACAAAGCCACAAGCCAATGGAACCAATTGCGTTGACTCTGGGCCAAAAATTTGAAATCGAAAAATTCTCTCGAGAGATCGACAATTCAGAAGATCTCCAGGCACTTCGCGGTATCGCTAAAGACCTTTTAGTGGCCTGGAAACAACAGCAGGCCGCCGCCGCCTGGGCATTTCGTCAGAGCCAAGGCCTCTGAACAGTTCAGACCCAAACGTTCAAAACCAAAACGTTCCAAACCAATCAGCTCAAAACGCCCCTGCCTTCAACACCGTGAACAACGACCAAATGGTGACCACCCTCGCGATGGAAGCTGACGCGCTGCGACTGCTGCAGCGCGTTGTGGCTGATGCCCACGACAACTGGCCCGGCGGTGATGCCAACGAACAGGCCTGCCTGCTGTTGATGAAAAATCAGCTCTATGCAGCCCTGATGGATCATCTTTTCGAGATGGGTTCCATTTGAGTTGTGTTGAAGCAAGGTTTGGCCCCCAACCCGCAAAAACACTCATGTTGAATGCTCCTCCACGGCAACAGACTTAAAGCCGCTTGCGGAGCTCGCCATGCAAACCGATCGCTCCCGTTTGCGTGAGCTCGAAATCCGTGTTGCCAATCCGCAGCACTGGAGTGCTGGCGAGAACCAGATCAACGTTGAAAATCTTCGCCAGCTGCGCTTTCGGCTCGATGACCAACTGAAGCGTCTGCGCCAGCAGAGACCATCAAGGCCCTAGGGCGCAGCAGCAATCCGCTGACTGCGGGCGATCAGCTGCGTTCGGGCCCTCAGATGCTGATGCCTGCGGCAGGGCCTCACGTAGAGATCAGCGCTGTTTTTCCAGAGGCGCGGATAGGGCCAGCTGCGCTTCAACGCAGCTGAGTTGGTGGTGCGGCAACACCACCAGGCGTGAAACCACAAGGTGGTGAGCCCGCAGATCAAACCGGTCATATCCGCATGATGTGGCCCACCGGGGCGGCGTCAAGCCAGGCAGCAAGCCCCGTGGCAACGGTGGGCTCTGCGATCAGATGTAAGCAACATTGCAGGCTGCTTCAGCTCAAGCCAAACCTCTGCCATTGTTCGGCTGAAGCGTTGTTGCGTTGATCCTGAACCGTTGAACCATGATCAAGATCATCTGGCTGATCGCCACGGTTTATTTCATGAGCCGCCTGTTTAAGCGGGTTTTCGCTTCGGTGAAGGAGATCAACAACGAGGTTCAGGCCAGCGATGTGATCGTTGACGTGGAAACGGTGGAACCAACCGAGAACAACTGATCGCTACACCTGATCTGAGCAGACCGGTTGATGGGCCTGTTGATCAGCCATCCGCAGCTTGCGTGCTCGGCATCGATGCCGCCTGGACCACCCATCAACCGAGCGGCATCGCCCTGGTGCAGGCCTCCGCATCCGGTTGGCAGTGCCGGGCGCTTGCCCCCAGTTATGCCGCTTTTCTGGATCTGGCCAGAGGGGTGAACTGGGATCCAAAGACCAGGGCCAGAGGCAGCGAACCTGAGCTGGCGGATCTGCTGAAGGCCAGCCGCTCGCTGACGGGACGCAGCGTTGGATGTGTGGCGGTCGACATGCCACTGGCAACGACTCCGATCTCCGCCCGTCGTGCCGCGGACAACGCCATCGCAAGCCGTTTCGGACCCAACGGCTGCGCCGTTCACAGCCCATCGGCGGACCGTCCCGGCCCCATCGCCGACCGATTGCGCGCCGACTGCAGCAGCCTTGGCTACGAATTGCACACCAACACCGGCCGTCCCCAGGCCTTCCCGGCCCTGATCGAGGTCTACCCCCATGTGGCCCTGCTGGCGTTGCTCAACCGCAACTACCGCGTGCCCTACAAAGTGAGCCGCTCGAACCAGTACTGGAAAACAGAGCAGCTCTCGCGGGGCGAGCGCATTCAACGCTTGCTGCGCGAATTCCAGGCGATCAAGGCCGGGCTCGATGCACAGATCAACGGCATCCCGTTATTCATCCCGATGCCGGCGGAGGTCACAACCCTGGCCTCGCTCAAGCCGGTGGAAGACATGCTCGACGGCCTGATCTGCGCCTGGATGGGAATCGAACATCTCGAAGGGCGCACCACCGGTGTGGGGGATGCCACCGCCGCAATCTGGGTGCCTAAGGCCTGCTGTCTTCAGCCCACAGCACCTGAAGCTGGAACTGGCCCTCGCGGCTGAAACGGATGCCTTCCGAGCTGTTGATGCGTTGATAACGATGGCCCTGTTCCGTGGCCGGAAAATGGAAGGCCCGGCCACCGAAGTGCACATCCACATTCCCCTGGCGCTGGCTGAACCAGCAGGGGCCCGTCTCCGCAGGGGTGCTGCCGTCCGGGAGCATCAGATGGCAGCGGGCTTCGGTGCTGTCGGCCCGCATCGGCAAGCGAGTGGCCACGTCGACAGCACTGAAACCGGCGAGCAGCGCAAGGGCCGGAAGCCAGTGTGAGAGCAGCGCACGACTGGCTGTGGAATCAGCCATTGAGCTTGAACACGTAGAGCTCGGCGTCACGATCGCTCACCACATAGACCCTGCCCCGTTGGGGATCCACGGCGACGCATGGGCCTTTCCAACAGCTGCATCGATTGTGAAGGGGGAAACGGCTAGCTCGCCAGCCAGGGCCAGTTGATGCCCATCGTCTCCAGCGGATCCATCACCAGCTTGTTCAGGGCCCGGCCCAGCAACACCTGCGGCTCATCCGCACGGATCGAAAGCACCCGATGCCGACCGCTGTGCGCGCCATCGGCTCCCGCCACAATCCCCCGCCGCAGCAGCGAATTGGCCGCCTCCAGTCCGCACACGTAGGCCCGCTCCTGGCAGAGGCCTTTAGCACCATGCTCGCGCTCACCCATGCGCACCCAGTCGCCAGCACAGACGACTGCATCCAGTGATGTTTCCAGCGGCGGGCGCTGGCGAAAGCTTCCCGGTGAGAACAGCGACACCGACCCCGGATAACGCCGCACCTCCGACTCCAACACCCGCGCCTGCCGGAATGCCGGAACCACATGCGGCAGCAGGTGGTTCATCAGGGTGGCGACGATCTCCCCATCGCTCAGCGTTGCGATCGCCGAGGCGTTGTAGAAATCGCTGGCGATCACCGAACCCTGCGGATCGGCCCCGCCCCACAGCTCCCGTTCGCTGCTCTTCTGCAGCTGATCGAGCATGAAGAAGGTGGCCCCGGACCCTCGCAATGCCGCAAAGCGGGAGAAGACATTGGCGGGATCGGCAACCGAAACGCGACGATCAAGCCACAACCGCACCGACACCACATCAATCGCGCCGAGTTCACCGGCTGCCACCAGTTCCGGTGCCGCCTGAGCAAACGCCGGTGACTGGGCCATCACCCCCCGCATCCCCCTGGCGCCCACCGCAAGCACCACCGCATCCACGCCATCGAGCTCGGTTGTGGTGCCCGATGCCTGCGAACGGGTCGTGACGGAACGGATCCCGCGGCCGGTCTCCTCAAGATTCAGGCTGGTCACCACCGTTCCCCCCAGCACGGTGAGCTGGTGCTGCGCGATCAGCCGCTCCGCCAACGGAGCGATCAGCTGCTCGGCGATGCTCCTGGCCTTGATCCAGCGCACATCAAAGGAGTCCTGATGCGCCAGGGCGTAGTAATAGAGCAGCTCCATTGTCACCGCCGCCGACAACTCCTCGGGCGGTTTGAACAGACCCACCAGCAGGATCGGCCGCAGGAACTCATCGATCATCCGCTCGCTGATCTTCAGCTGGCGGAACAGGCTCAGGGCATCGATCCCGTCGTAGCGCGCGAAGGTCTCAGGGTTGCGGTTGAGATCGAGCATGGCGAGCAGCAGCCCGGCGATGCTCAACCGATCAGCCAGCGGCAAGCGCTTGAAGTTGCTCACCGTTGCGAAGGCCTGGCCCAGCGGGCTGGGCAACTGGGGGCCGTTGCCGAACACCGGTGCGGTGGCCTCCAGTCCATCGGGAGACCAGAAGGCACTGGTGGTGAAGGGGGTGTACACATCACGGAGCCCCAGCTCAGCCGTGAGTGCATCGATGTTGGGGTAGTCCTTCCAGAAGCCACGGGTTCCGGGCTCGAACGGTTTGCCACTGGCGGTGCGATCGGGCGTTCGACCGGTGGGATCGGTCATCCCATCGATCAGGGTCACGCGCACTCCGGCTTCGCACAGAGCCTTGGCCGCACCCCATCCGGCCCAGCCGGCGCCCACCACCACCACATGCGAGGGCCTGCCCTGTTCAGCCATCGTTTTGTGCATCGGAAGCGTCGATCAATTGCAGGGCCTGCAGCACCTGCAACCGGATTCCCCCCAATCGGCGCCAGGCCTGCAGAGCATCGGTTTTGGATGCGTAGGGGCGCCAGTCGTCTTCTGCGATGCGGCGCTGCATGTGCTGCGCCACCCGTTGGGCCACCGCACGATCGCTGGGCGCCGCCAGATGAATCACCCGCCCGTTGAGCAACCAGTTGTGGCTCATCGTTTCGGCGGTTTGATCAATTCACCGGTCTGCAGTGAAACCACCGCAAAACTTCCAACAAACACCAGAGCCACCACCACCAGAACAACTGCCGTGATGTTGCTGATTTCAAGCTCCCCGAGCATGAACGCGAACTGAGGGAGCATTGGGCCGATAAAAGTGAAGTCAGCCTAAGGCGATTGCTCCGTCCGCAGGTTGGCGAACACGGCACCCGCCATCGAGGCACCGATCAACAGCAGAACCAACGCTTCCATTCAGACCCTCCGTCGCATCCAGGTGGATGCAGCCGAGCAGCGGGTGGGATGGTTCAACCAGGAACTGCGGCCCATGAACGATGTCGTGAATGGGCGCAGGTTCGCCGCAGCCGTTCAGAACGTCTGTTGGATCGGCGACCGAAGTCCGTTGAAGCGTCGTGATCCGAATCAAAGCCGCGGGATCATCGCGTCGTTTGGGAAAAACTCCTCAAACAAACGGATGCGGTCAGCCCAGCGAGCTTCCACCTCGAGTCGCATCATTCGATTGCGAACCCAGAGCAGGGTGTCGAGATCAATCGGTTGATTGAGTTTGCGCCGCTGTGCCTTGACCCAGTCAGCTTTGTTCTGTGGATGTTGCATCGCGCCTGACGCGTGAGCGTTCTCAACGTAAGGAGCACAACGCCTGGCTCAGCAAACGTCACAAACCGTCAGCAGCGAAGGACACAAGAGCGCCCTACAGGTGAGCAAAAGCGCAAATTCAGGCCGGACCATCATCTTTTCAGCCTTTCTGTAGCGAGCTGAACGACGACCCAGTGGACCAACACGCTATGAAGTTTCTGTAGCCACAGCTACGCAATCGACGTTCACCTTGCTTCCAGCGAGGCGCAGTTCGACTCAGGCCATGGAACGGGGACCTGAGCTTGCTTCGAGGAACCTCCCATGACCCTGACCTATCGCGGCCAGAAGTACGTCCAGAACAACGCTGCTGTCTCTGACACCAAGCAGTCTGTTCTCGTGTACAGGGGAAACAAAGTCGTCCGCTGATCTCAGCGAACAAAATCCACCAGGCCCCGCATCTGCGGGGCTTTTTTTGTGCGTCATATCCACCGAACAACAACGGGATGCAGGAAGCTGCAGCAGAAGCAGGTCATCCGAGCCGGTCATGCAGTCGTTTGAAGACACCGATTCACGTCCTTACGACCGTCATCGCTACAGGGTGATGTTCATTGATGGATCGTTTCAGGACGTTGGCAGCTATGCCGAAGCCACGGATCTCTGGTATTCCAGCCGCCTCAAAGCGAGAGTGATCGAGGTGTTACCAGCCCCCAAGCAACAAACCAAAGCCAGTCGCGGCGGTTTCGGCTGAAACGCTCAATCAAGCGAAAATTCGCTGCGCAGAGCGCGAGCATCCTGAATGCGCTGAGCAATGGCGAGTTGGCGCAGTCTTGTGTTCAACCAGGTCCGCAACCGCGTCGACGAAACAGACTTATTCATCAGAGCATCTGAGGGCTCAGGCTCACCGAAGGGAATGGTCATGAGTGCCTCGCGGCGCTCAACGTTAGTCAGATCGAATCGGACACCATCGAACCAGGCATCAATGCCTTTCATCGTGCGCCGTATTGACGCTTGCATCCGTCAAGCGTGATCAGACAGATGACATCTAAATCACTGTTGATCACCCGATAGGTGTTTCCGCTGGCCATACAACGGGTGCGGGCATTGAGGAAAGCCTTGAACTCTGTCTGACAAGAGAGTTCCCGTTTCCAACCCTGATCAACCAGGCGCTCGATTGTGAACATGCCCGTAACGCGGATCGTCTTCCTCAGGATCGACGGGCTCAAGCTGATCAGAGCTGTTATTTCCATTTGATCTCGGGATCAGAGCAGACGTCGATATCGCCAGGACATCTGTGAAGCAATAACCAGCGGGATCGTTCTTGCACGCGAGGACCAATGAGTCGCAGTTGATGCACAACAGATTTTTGAGAATGATTTCCGAGCAAGCTGCTGGAAAAACGATCCTTCTCGAGCTGTTTCCACCACCAATCAATCAAATTCGCCCCAATTTGTATTGACAAGTTGGGTGTTCTGCTTGCATGATTTACACAAGCAAGCGTTCTTTTTCAATGCTCACCGGATCCGACCTCCTGGCCAAGGTTAAAGAGCTGGGTGATGTCTCAAAGTCCGACCTGGTTCGGGAATGTGGATACGTCTCCAACAAGAAAGATGGAGGAGAACGCCTTAATTTCACTGCCTTTTACGAAGCTCTTCTCGATGCGAAGGGCGTCAATCTCAGTGGTGCAGGTGCAGCCATTGGTAAAGGTGGTCGCAAGCTGAGCTATATCGCCAAAGTGCAGGGCAACGGCAACCTGCTGATCGGCAAGGCCTACACCGCCATGCTCAACCTCGAGCCGGGCGATGAATTTGAAATCAAACTCGGCAAGAAAGCCATCCGCCTGCTCCCCACTGGTGATGCGGCTGCCCATAGCGAAGCTGCTGAAGGCGTCGAAGAGTGATCTAGATCCTCAAGGTCTCAACACCCACACTGGCCCCACCATCAACATGGTGGGGCTTTTTTGTGGCCATGGTCTATCAACCGAGCAAGCAACACCTGGACCAACACATCCCGGAAGCCTGCCAGGCGATTAACAACATCCTGCGGGAGTTGCAGAAGGAAACCGGAGCCGATGACCGGTTCATGGCCCGCATCCTTGAAGGACTCTCCCGCCAGTGGACGGAAGATCTCAACCGTGACGGTTTCGGCTTCCGCTGATCAGAGGACAGGCAAGGGCACGGAATGGTTTGTGAACCCCCTCCTGAATCCACGAGCCGATCGATTGAGCAGCGGCGGTGGTGATGACCATCCGGCTAAAGCAACAACTCTTGCGTTGTAACCACTCACGCCTCAAGAGCCATGGGAAGTTATGCGGATGCACACGAGCAAGACCCAGATCAGATCATCGTGAGCTGATTCAGCTGGTTGGATTAAGAGCCGGCCCACCCCGAAGAGAGAACGGTTAGAGAAAGAATGGAACCCATCTCCTTGTCCATGAGTCAGCCGAGCGACCACTCCACAAACCTGCTGGAGGATTTGATCGCCGAAGACATATCCCGCCAGGTGGATGCCATTGCGGAGTCGTTGCAACGGGAAGGCTGGCCGATGCCACTTGTGAAACGATTCATGCACAAGGCAGTGGAATCGCTGCCGGAATAGGGCATAAAAAAGGCAGGGATCTCACCCCCTGCCTCGATCCGTCTTCATCGCTCAGGTTGAAAAACCAAGCCGAAGTGCAGTTCGATCTGCGGCGCGGAGCTTAACGGCATCCAGCGCCGGCGATCACATCAGGAGTTACTTGATGGAATTCAAAAGCCGCATCTACGCCTCTTCCAAAGGCACCACCATTGATGCCATTGGCCAGGGCCAGTATCTGGTGTGCAAACCCTCGGGCTGCACGAAGGTCAAAGGCCTGCACAACGCCCACGCCGCCCTCAAGCAACACGATTCGGATACGCGGTGACGGTCGCGGCGCGCCAGGATGTAACGAATCCGTTACAAAGCTCTCATGACTGTCGGGGAGATTGTTCTCGAAAGCCTGTCCACCGGTGTGATCACCGAGCATGAGGTCAGCTGGCTG
>CAJWLE010000034.1:0-13149 GCA_913042965.1 uncultured Synechococcus sp. | reverse complement strand
GGGCAGGCACCTGTTTGGCTAAGCGATTAGCCAGTTTCGCCTGGCTCTTGCTGGGACCCACACCGATGGCAATCGGCAGACCCAAGTGCTGCCGGACTGTGGCCCGAAGCTGGCGGGCCCAGCCCTGCAGGTCCCCATGTCCCGGACGGCTGATCCGTCCGAAGGCTTCATCAATCGAATAAACCTCCAGCTCTTCGCAATGGGCCTCCAGCAAGCACATCATCCGCTGACTCATGTCGGCGTAGAGGGCGTAATTGGAACTGCGTACCACCACGTTTTGCTGTTTCAGCTCCTGCCGCGCTTTGAAATACGGCGTTCCCATCGCAATACCGAGGGCTCGGGCCTCAGCACTGCGAGCCACAATGCAGCCATCGTTATTCGAAAGCACCACCACAGGGCGTCCGATCAGGGATGGATCGAGGCTTTGCTCGCAGGATGCATAGAAGTTGTTGCCGTCAATCAGAACGGTGGCCTGGACCATGGTTGAAGGGTCAAAGCGGGTGGATCACATGGATTGCCACACCCCAGATCTGCACGTCGCCACAGCGGTACAGCTCGAGAGCGGGATAATCCGGATTGGCGGCTTCCAGGCGCAGTCGACCCTGATGACGCACAAGACGCTTGAGGGTGAAGTGGCCGTCAAGAACAGCGACCACAACCCGTCCCGGCCGGGGGTCGAGGCTACGGTCCACCACCAAAAGATCACCGTCCTGGATGCCGGCGCCGGTCATCGAATGACCGCTCACCCGAAGGAAAAAAGTGCTGGTGGGATGACGGATCAACTGCTCATTCAAGTCAATCCCCACCTCGACGTAGTCATCGGCGGGGGAGGGGAACCCTGCCGCCACCCTTTCACTGGCCAGGGGCAGGGTCAGAAAAGTGCGCCCAGACCTCAGGGGTTGCGGGTGATGCTGAGAGCCGAACATCATGCTCCGCGCTTAGTACATCTGTACTATAGCCGAGAGCAGCCGGAAGCGGATCAAGACCAAAAGCGTAGATAAAGCAAACAGGATCAGAAAGACCAATATTGATCCACAAAGGCCAGAGAAAAAGATCAAGACAGCAATGAAATCTCAACCAAAAATCACTGAAACCCACTCATGCATAAAAGCAAACAAGAAAGCAAATTACCTGAGAAAAGCTAAAAAACAAAAGACCTATCTTGGACTATCATGACCAAAAAAAGAATGCTCATAAGACAACAGAGGCAACGACATTGACCGGATCAAGGCAAGAAGCGAAATGTTTAAAGTAGTCTCCATGTGTTTCACCAGACGTGGCTTGAATGGCTGATTCTCCCTATTTGGTATGCCTGGCATTGGTTAGCCAAGGAGGTTCTCGTTCAATGCCATTGGGGGGGCGATCACAACAAGAAAACATGTCGTCCGGAGAGGCTCCTGAAGCGCTGGCCCATGCACTGGCACTGGAGTTGCTCTTGCGGATCTGGCAGCGCAGTGACGACGGACCGCTCCAAAGGGCTGCTGGCTCAGAGGCTCTGATTGTGGTGGAACTGCAGATGGAGCGACTGCCGGAGGATGTGCCAAGGATCAAAGCGGACTGGCTGAACAGTGGAGACACGCCTGCTTTTATGGCTGCTTTGCAATCCATCAGCCTGCGCTGTTGGAGCCTTTCCATCGAAAAATTCAGGCCAGTGGCTTTGACTCAGTTGTGGTGAGAGATCTGGAAGTCCACGCGTAAAGATTTCGGGATCAATCAACTCCACAAAAAGGAAAGTGGCGATTTGTCAAAGTTACATATGCACATTCTCGTGTTTACAGCGATGAGTTGGCTATTTACAGATCACGAGCGATTCAGACTACCGTGAACCAATCTGTCGGGCGAAAATCAACCAGCAAATTCGATTGATTAAGATACGATCTAGCGAACAATCCGAATGCATGCCGGCAAGGATGCAATGGGATTGCTGGTCAATCGAATGATCTTTAATTGAGGATGGTCATCAAGGCGTTCATTTTTTATTGACCATCGGTAGCGGATGCTCTGGTTTCGACAGGCTCACCAGAGTTATGAATTCTCAAGCAGGTCAATGCGTCCATGCCTGATATTCACAGCTGCATCTCTCTGGTCGAGCAGGCTGCAGGACTTCAATTCCATGTGCCGGCTGAAATTGGTGATTGGACGTACCAGCTCTGCAATATGGGCGGTGAGCTGATCTCTGTCGAAGGACTTGTCGACAGGATTCATCAACCCATTGATCCAGGACACATCGATCCAACAAGGGGGCATGTCAGAGAAGCCTGGATCAGCCTTCAGCGACTCAGCGCGTTGGGTTAACTGTTTTCAACAACGACAGAATTCAGCCTGAAAAAATATGAGCGGATAGTACACAAGGGCAAAAAGACAACGGCATGAATGAGGTCTGTCAAGAGCATTCACCGATGAAGAGGTCTATGAATGTCCAGGAGCTGTTTGAATCAATGGCAGCCTGAGACCGGTGCCTCCCTTCTCACTCAAAAAGAGCCTGCAACGATCACGGAACGCGAAGATCCCCTGCGCAGAAGTTATTTGCTGTCAGAACGTTCAAGGCGTTGGAACTGATGAAGGTGAGACCAGAGGTTCCGTTGCCCAGAGATTGACCGCGACGGAGTAGCGCTCTCCTTCCAGCGGATTAATCCGATGCAGCACACCGGGCGAGAACATCACAAGCCGGTTTGGTGCCGGTGGAATGGTCATCACCGAGTTGAAACAGGGCAAGGGTCCGTTGTATCCCGAGCTGATCGGTGGATTGTCGGCCACCAGCAATTCGCCACCGGCGCAACTCACATGGGGATAAAAAACAGTGGACAGCAATGGAAGCTGATACGTCCCACTGCGACGACCTTCAGCCTCATCCTTATCGATGTGCCAATCGAGGTCATTGTTGGTGTTACACCACCACTCCACACCTGTCAGACCCGGAGCCAATGGTCGCGCCAGAGGCAGAAGGTGATCCTTGAGGTAGCGCTCCATCAGCAGCTGATGCTGATGACTGTGCAGGGATCGGGCATCGCCCGTTTCAGGTTTCCAGCTGAACATGGCGTCACCGTCATGCTCCTCGAGGAGATCAGCGTGGGCGTCGCAGAGATCCCTGAGCCCGTTCAGCAGTGCATCGGGCAGCAGGGCGTCGGCCACATGCAGCATCGGATTCAGGCACGGTGGTAAGGACTGCCCTGAATGATGGCCTGAGCGCGGAACAATTGCTCAATCAGCATCAATCTCGCCAGCTCGTGGGGAAACGTCATCGGCGAAAGGCTGAGTCGCCAGTCAGCCTTTGCCTTGAGATCCGCCGTCAGTCCATCTGCGCCGCCAATGATGAAGGCAAGCCTCTCATTTCCGTAGCGCTCCAGACGTCTGGCGAACGGGATGGAGGCCAGGGTTTCCCCTTCCTCCATCAGGACAACCAACCGTTCATCAGGCAGCAAAGCGGCCTTGATGGCACTGTCCTCTTTTTCAGGGGTGCCATCCCTCAGCTCAATGACCGAAAGGCCTCTTAAACGTCTGCTGTAGAGATCGATTCCTTCCTGGATCCAGCCACGGCGGATCTTGCCGACCGCCAACACGCGACAACGGTTGATGTTCAAACGTCGTCCCCATCCTCCTCCAGCATTTCGTGGAACATCTGACCGAAGGCGATGTAGAGGCTTTCCTCCTCGCTGCCGGGAGCTACATCCGGCCGATTCGGACGGGTTGACTTGCCCTTGCCGCCTTGATTGACAGGGGGAGGAGGCAACTGGGAATCAACCTGGAATGCATCAACAACAGCAGCTTTTGCGCTGGAGGATCGCTCCACCTCAAGCATCTTCAGCCTGGCCATGAGGTGCTCGGGCACCGTGCCGTCTTCACTCACCTGCATCAGTTCGCGAAACAGCTTCTCAGGGTTCTGCTCCGTTTCAACCTTGTGCCTCACCTGTCGGGCTTTCGGCGTGACGGGCACATCCGGTTCCGGCAAGGGCTTGGGAAGCTGACGGCCCAGCTCACGCAAACGATCAAGGCTTCGGGGATCAAAACTCATGAATCAACTGCAACCGAGGCTGTCCCGGGTGGCACGACCAGTCACTGGATTGTTGCCCTCGGCCACAGCGCAAAGGCTCTTGAGCTGGTCGCCGCGCATCGGCACGTCAGTGAAATCGGTTCCGATGATCACAACATTCTTGAACCGTGTGTTGAACGCGAACGCTCCTTCAAGCACCGCTCCGGAGAGGTTGGTACCGGTGAGAACAGCGGAGTCGAGCGTTGCTTCACGCAGATCGGAGTCGCTGAGGTCCGCGTCCTGAAGCTTGGCGCCGTAAAGGCTGGCCCCACGCAGATCCGAGCCGGAGAGATTGGCCTCCCGAAGGTTGCTGAGGTTGAACGTCGCGCCTCGAAGATCCTTGCCGGAATAGTCGGACCCGATCAGCACCTGCTTGGCCACATCGATGGCGGCATTGACCGTCGGTACGGAGGCAAAAACCAGGATCAACAGGGCAAGGGCGCCGAACAGAGACAGAAGGCGGGAGCGCATCCGAAGCGGCCAAGGTTGACCAAACCCTAGGGCGCATCGCCGTTGGGGGGGAACGCTTCAGCGACCAACGAAAGCCGGAGCATGAACCCGCAGGAGCTTGGGGCTGCGGCAGAGACACGCGTTCTCAATCTGCTGATCAGCAAGGGCTGGCAGTTGTTGGATCGCAACTGGAGCTGCCAGTGGGGGGAAATCGATCTAGTGATGCACAAGAACGGGCAGCTGTTGGTAGTGGAGGTGAAGGGCCGCTCCTCCCGTGACCGAGACAGAGGGGGGCTGGACGCTTTTGGCGCTTGCAAACGTCGCAAAATGGCTCGCGCGATCAGTTGCTGGCGTGCCGATCATCCCCAGCGCGCGCATCAAATGTTGCAGGTGGTTGTCGCCCTGGTCCCCCTCGGTCGGCCCATGGTTCCGATCCGTTGGTTCCCGGTGGATCACCTCGGCTGAGGAGCTCGAGTTGCCCATCGCTTAACGGAAGGCCTGCTGCTGGGTCGGTTGCACATAGGGGCAACTCAGATCCGTGGACGGCACCATGCCCGTGAGCAGGTAACGGCTCACGGCCTCCTCCACACAGGAGGACTGGGCATTGGTGTAGATGCCATGCTCACTGCCGACCACCTGGAGGCGCCGCATCGACGGAAAGGCCCGGGCCATCCCGGTGGACCAGACCCAGGGGGTGGCGCCATCCCAACTGGCGCCAGTGATCAAGCCGGAAACACGACGCTCAGGGAAGGGGGCCCGGGGCACAGGTGTGCTGGCCTGAAGATCCTCATAGCCGCTACAAAGGGCCAGAAAATTCACGCCAAGACTTCCGCCATAGAGCGGGGCCTGACGGGGCAGATCCTTGAGCCAGGCAGCCTGCTGCTGCGGGGACGGGCGCTGGGGAAAGTCCTGACAGGTGACGGCGGCAAAACCAGCAGCGGCTAAGCCGTCTTGATCTGGGCTGCGCAACCGGGGATGCTCCAGCGTCGACAGCGCAGCCATTTGCTGTGCCGGAGTGCCGAACAAGGCCTGGTCCACCGTTTCGATCAGAGTCCTTCCATAAGTTCCGGATACCCTGGAAAGCGGAAGGTAGAGGACCAGAGGATCCAGCAGATCCCAGCGGGTGTAGTGGCTGCCGTCGGGCAGGGTGAGGGGTTTCTTGGCCAGCCGGGCCAGCGAACGGAGCAGCGGACGCTTCAGGTCCGGATGCAGCTGCATAAAAAAGCGAATCGCGTCATCGGGTGCCGTGGCGGAGTGACGCAAACCGCCGAGATCAATCCAGGGGTCGACATTTCCATCGAGAACAAGAGCCCGAACGCGCTCGGGAAACAGCGCCGCATAGGTGGAGCCGATCACGGTGCCATAGGAGATGCCCCAGAAGCTGAGGCGGTCATCACCCAGCGCCTGGCGAAGGGCATCCAAGTCGTGGGCGGCTTCCACCGTGCCCATCTGCGAGATCAGGTCGCGGTGTCGAGCAATGCAGTCGCGGTTGCGTTCGGCAAGCTCCCGCTGACGCTGCGTCAGCACCCGTTGCCAATCGACGGGCCCGGTTGCAGGGCGCTGGGGCATGGCCACCGAACAATCGGCCAACGCAGGTCTGGACTGCCCTAGCCCCCGGGGATCCCAAGTGACGAAATCAAAGGCGCGTCGCACCTTTGGAGGCAGAAGCATCCCCTTGGTGGCACTGCCGCCACCAGGCTGCCCTGGACCACCGGGATTGAAGAAGAGGGTGCCGATTCGCTCCTGAGCCGTCCCCGTGGCCGGAAGACGGAAGACCGCAAGCTCCACCTGGGGGCCATCGGGCTCAGCTCGGCGGAGTGGACGGGTGAACCTGGTGCACTCGTAGCCGTAGGAGGCCAGGGTTTCGTCCTGGCAGTCCTGCCAACGCAGTGGCGGGGACGATTGACCAGCTAGCGCCCGCGCGCCGAAGGGATTGACAAGGGCAAGAGTCGGCAATGCCGCCAATGCCATGCGGAGCCAGGTGGTATGCACCCTTGCGCGAGACGACATGGCAGGACATTGCCAACAACCTCGTCATCAAATCTTTGTTGAGCCTAAAAATGCAAGCCCCCAATACAAACCAAGAAGCGGATGGCGATTGAGTTCAACCTGGACAAGACATGGCCAACCGAACCCTATGAGGGCCGCTGCGAGTAAGCGTTAAACATTGACATCCAGTCGATAAGGGAACTGGAGCTGCCGGTGGGGTGAGCTTGATCTGCTTGTGATCAAGGATCGTCAGCTGCTGCTGGTCGAGGTCAAAGCACGGATTGCCTGCTGCAGGTGGCCGTCGCGATGGTTCCACTGCCCCCAGCTCGCGGACCGGTGCGTTGGTTCCGGTTGGAGCAACTGTGCTGATGCACAGTGAAGCCATGGGGTTTCACGGACACCAGACCCGCAAACGATTCGGCCAGCACTGGCTCAAGGATCAGAGCGTGTTGGATCGCATCGTGGCGGCAGCCGATCTTCAGCAGCAGGATCGCGTGCTGGAGGTGGGGCCTGGCCGTGGGGCGCTGACCGAGCGTTTGCTGGCCTCGCCAGCGGGCGCGGTGCACGCGGTGGAACTCGACCGCGATCTGGTCGGTGGTCTGAAAGAGCGCTTCGGGGGTGAGCCTCGCTTCAGCCTGCAGCAGGGGGATGTGCTGGAGCTTCCTCTGCTGCTGGAGGACGGGGCACCGGCAGGGAAGGTGGTGGCCAACATCCCTTACAACATCACAGGTCCGTTGCTGGAGCGTCTCATCGGTCGACTGGATCGACCGGTGGATCCGGCTTATCAGACCCTTGTTCTACTGGTGCAGAAAGAAGTCGCCGAGCGGATCCGGGCACGGCCCGGTCACAGCAGCTTCAGCGCCCTGAGTGTGCGGATGCAGTTGCTGGCGCGTTGCCACAGCGTCTGCCCGGTGCCGCCCCGTTGTTTTCAACCTCCACCCAAGGTTCAGTCGGAGGTGATTCAGTTGAACCCGTTGCCCGCTGAAGAGCGGTTGGAACCATTGCTGGCCCGTCGGGTGGAGTTGCTGCTGAAACAGGCGTTTCTGGCGCGCCGCAAGATGCTGCGAAACACCCTTGGATCGCTGATGCCCGAAACCCAGCTCCAGCAACTGGCCGCTGAAGCGGGCGTCAATCTTCAGCAACGGCCCCAGGAGCTGGCACCGCAAACCTGGGTCGCGCTGGCGAGGGGTTTGAATCAGTTCGACTGATTCAGCCTCATCCAATGGGCACGATCACGGTCACGGCTCCGGCCAAGGTGAACCTGCACCTTGAGGTGCTGGGGTTGCGCCCCGACGGTTTCCACGAGCTGGCGATGGTGATGCAGAGCATTGAGCTTGTGGACCGTCTGCACTTCACCAACACCGCCGATGCTCAGCTCAAGCTCGAATGCGATGTGCCGTCGCTGAGCATCGCTGGGGACAACCTCGTGCTGATGGCCGCTGAACTGCTGCGGGAGCGGTCTGGATTCTCAGAGCTCGGTGCCAACATTCAGCTCGAAAAGAACATTCCGATCGGAGCGGGGCTGGCGGGGGGCTCCAGCAATGGTGCAGCAGCTCTGGTGGGGCTCAATGCCCTTTGGGGACTTGGCCACAGTTCAGCGGAGCTTGAACAAATGGCTGCAGAACTGGGATCGGACATGCCTTTTTGTGTGGCTGGGGGAAGTCAGTTCTGCTTTGGCAGGGGTGAACGCTTGGAGCCGCTGCCCCCTTGCCTGGAGCCCCTGACGGTGTTGCTGGTGAAGGACCCCCGGGTCAGTGTGTCGACCCCCTGGGCCTACAAGCGCTGCCGAGAACGGAATAACGATCGCTATCTCGAGGGCGAGCAAGCCTTCGAGGAGCGCCGCAAGGCTCTGCGACAAGCGGATTGGACCCGTCCCTTGCGCGCGGAGGCGCCGCCACCGCTGCGGAACGACCTGCAATCCATCGTGGAGCCTGAGACCGATGCTGTTCAGGTCGCATTGCGCTTGCTGCGAACCCTTGAGAAGCCGCTGGCCGTTGCCATGAGTGGTTCAGGCCCCAGCTGTTTCGCCCTGTTCCGCACCCCGGAGCAATGCCAGGACGCTCAGGCGGTGCTTTCGGATCGCTTTAGGGAGGTCGGTCTGCTCAGCTGGTGCTGCCCGTTGCGCTCGGACGGCGTCAGGATCGAGGCATGACCGACACCACTCCTGAACCGCGGGATCCGCGCAAGGGCCCCGTCAGCTTTTTCTCCGGCGCCGTAACCGCCGGCCTGATCGCTTGGTTGGCCCTGGGGCTGAGCCGAAGAATGGTGGTGTATTTCGCCGTTCACCCACCGAATTACAGCTCCCCGGTCGCGCAGAACATCGCCGTCACCCTCAAAACATTGCTGGTGGGTCTGTCGTTTCTCGCCACATTCAGTTCAGGGTTTGTGGCCCTGGGGCTGACGCTTGTGTTTCTTCGCAGTCTCTTCACGAATACGGCCGACGACGCTGCCTAGCGTCCGTGCATTCACGAGTCGCTGGATGACGCCTCACGACCTCGGTCAGTTGGCTCTGTTGCTGTCGCCGGCGATGTTGTTGTCGGTGTTGTTGCTGTTCACCTTTGCTGCCGGCGGTTGATCCAGCATGCGTTGATGCAGCACGGGCTGAGATAGCTTGGCCGCTTACCCCGGATTGGCCGGGATCGCAGCGACGCCGTGGCAGGAACCCTTCTCTTCAACGCCCTGCGCGAAGCCATCGATGAAGAGATGGCCCGCGACTCACATGTCTGCGTGATGGGTGAGGACGTCGGTCACTACGGCGGCAGCTACAAAGTGACCAAGGATCTTTGCGAGAAGTACGGCGATCTCCGGGTGCTGGACACGCCGATCGCTGAAAACGGCTTCACAGGGATGGCTGTGGGTGCCGCGATGACGGGGCTACGCCCGATCATTGAAGGGATGAACATGGGCTTCCTGCTCCTCGCCTTCAACCAGATTTCAAACAACATGGGGATGCTCCGCTACACCAGCGGTGGCAACTTCACGATTCCAACCGTGGTGCGTGGGCCCGGAGGCGTTGGCCGGCAGCTTGGGGCGGAACACAGCCAGCGGCTCGAGGCTTATTTCCATGCGGTGCCGGGGATCAAAATCGTTGCCTGCAGCACCCCTACCAACGCCAAAGGCCTCATGAAGGCCGCGATCCGCGACAACAACCCGGTGTTGTTCTTCGAGCACGTTCTGCTCTACAACCTCAGTGAGGAGCTACCTGAGGGGGAATACACCTGCGCCCTGGATCAGGCCGACACCGTGCAGGAAGGATCCGACGTGACGATCCTCACGTACTCGCGCATGCGCCATCACTGCATCAAGGCTGTGGAGCAGTTGGAGGCCGACGGAATCAGTGTTGAGCTGATTGACCTGATCAGCCTCAAGCCCTTCGATATGGAGACGATCAGCCGCTCGATCCGCAAGACCCACAAAGTGATCGTGGTGGAGGAGTGCATGAAAACCGGTGGCATTGGTGCTGAACTCATCGCACTGATCACCGAGCAGTGCTTTGACGAACTGGACTCCCGACCGGTGCGTCTCTCCAGCCAGGACATTCCGACGCCCTACAACGGCTCTCTGGAGAATCTGACCATTATTCAGCCGCATCAGATTGTTGAAGCGGCTCACCAGATGGTTCGCCAAGGGGTCTGAATTGATGTCGCGCTATCAGGGCTGGTTCGCCTTTGTCCTCGCCCTGGCCATCGCGGCGGGCATGTTTCTCGTTCGCACTCCCTTGCAGCTCGGTCTGGACCTTCGGGGCGGAAGTCAGTTGACTGTTGAGCTCAGGCCAGCCGGCGACATCACGGTGGTGGGCGACAAGGAGCTGGAAGCCGTGAAGGCCGTGCTCGATCGGCGCGTCAACGGACTCGGTGTGGCCGAATCCACGTTGCAGACGGTTGGGGGAAACCAGTTGGTGCTGCAGCTGCCGGGTGAACAGGATCCAACCGCGGCGGCGCGAATCCTCGGCGACACAGCCCTGCTCGAGTTTCGGGCGCAGTCTGCTGATACCGAGGTCAATTTCCGCAGTCTTCGGCAATTCCAATCCCAGGCCACTGCGATTCTTCAATTGCGTGAGAACCAGCGGAACAGCGGTGAAGCCCCTGAACCGCTCGATCTTGCAAGCCTGTCCGAGACCCTCGCAGAGCTTGGCGTCGCCCTTCCGCCCGGTGATGGTGATGCGCAGCTGAAGGTGCTGCTTGAGCGTGTGGACGCCGAATTGCTCACCTTGCTGGAGCCAGCGGCTCTCACAGGAAAACAGCTGGTTTCAGCAGGTCGTCAACCGCTGCAGAACAACCCGAACAGCTGGGAGGTCACGCTCAATTTCGATGCTGAGGGTGCCGAATCCTTCGCAGACCTCACAAAGTCCATTGCCGGTACCGATCGGCTGCTGGCCATCACCCTCGACAACCGCTTGATCAGTGCAGCCAGCGTCGGCCCCCAGTTCAAAAATGCCGGCATCTCCGGTGGTGCCGCCACCATCAGCGGCAACTTCAGTGCCGAAACCGCACGTGAGCTCGAAGTGAAGCTGCGGGGTGGTTCGCTCCCCTTACCAGTTGAGGTGATCGAAGTGCGGACCATCGGACCAACCCTCGGTGCCGAAAACATCCGCCGCAGTCTCCAGGCAGCGTTGTCTGGCCTTGCTCTTGTGGCTGTCTTCATGGTGATCGCCTACCGATTACCCGGTGTTGTGGCGGTTGTCGCCCTCAGCCTCTACGCCCTGTTCAACCTTTCGGTCTACGCCCTTCTTCCCGTCACACTCACGTTGCCTGGCATCGCTGGCTTCATCCTTTCGATCGGGATGGCGGTGGACGCCAACGTGCTGATCTTCGAGAGGATCAAGGATGAACTGCGACGGGGCAACACCCTGATCCGCTCCATCGACACAGGCTTTTCAGAGGCCTTCTCATCCATTCTTGATGGGCACCTCACAACTCTGATCAGTTGTGCCGCTCTTTTTCTTCTCGGCACCGGCCTTGTGAAGGGGTTCGCGGCCACCCTTGGCATCGGAGTTCTGCTCAGCCTGTTCACGGCCCTCACCTGTACGCGAACCCTGCTGCGTTTCCTCATGGGTTACGCCGGGTTGAGACGTCCCAGCAATTTTTTGCCCCAGGGGCAACTTCCCACCAAAGCAGCCTGATCGATGGCCCCTTCCTCCTCTGAGATTCCGGTGGCCTTGCGGCTGCCTCTGAGTGCCTCCCGTGGTCGCGTCTGGCTTGTTTCAGGACTGGCTCTCCTGCTTTCCCTGGCTGGGCTGCTGGCGTGTTGGTTCAATCCATCGATTGGGACCCCACTGCGCCCCGGTCTCGATTTCACCGGCGGCACCCAGATCCAATTGGAGCGTGAGTGTGGAGACAGCTGTCGAGATCTGAAGGCCATCACCGTGTCTGATCTGATCCGCACCCTTGAGCTGCCACAGGAACGCGATCAACCTCTCCCAAACATTCGCTCGCCAAGAGTTCAGCTTCTCGATGGGGGGGAGTCACTGTTGCTGCGCTTACCCAGCCTCAGCGCAGCCCAGGGCCAGGCGTTGATTTCAGCGGTGGAACCCGTGGCCGGACCATTCGTTGCCGGTGGTCAAGCGGTGGACACAATCGGGCCAAGCCTCGGCCGTCAGCTGCTTCGCACGACGCTGATTTCACTGCTGGCTGCCTTCGCAGGAATTGCTGTCTATATCTCCTTCCGATACGACGGCCGCTACGCGGTCCTGGCGCTTGTGGCGCTGGCCCACGATGTGCTGATCGTCTCTGGTGTCTTTGCCTGGCTGGGTCTGTTGCTGCAGCTGGAAGTCGACAGTCTCTTTGCCGTTGCCCTGCTCACCATCGCGGGATATTCAGTGAACGACACCGTGGTGGTGTTTGATCGAATCCGCGAAAGGCGGCGTCAGGATGTAACCCTCAACTTGTCGGAGCAGGTGGATCAGGCCGTTTCGGCCACTCTCACCAGGACCCTTTACACCAGTGGAACCACACTGCTGCCTTTGCTGGCGCTGATTCTTTTCGGAGGAGCAACGTTGTACTGGTTTGCTGTGGCTCTTGCGCTTGGCGTGGTGGTAGGCAGCTGGTCCAGCATTGCCCTGGCACCCTCGCTGCTCACCGTATGGGATCGATCAGCTGATGGCTGAAGGCTCCAGGTCTGGATCCCGGGGTCTGCCTCTGCTGCTGATTGTCTTGGCGCTGGTGGATCTCAGAGTGGAATTGCTGCTGCTGCTGGACCACTTCACGCTCACCAGCCTCTGGTATGGGGTACGACATCACGCCCTTGCTGTGATGGTGTTGCTGTCAGCGCCTTCTCTTTGGCGGCGTTACCGCTGATCGGAATGACGTCCGAATTCCTGCCATAACGACGTCCAGAGGCGTTGTTTCACCTCTTCATTCCACTGGCCACTGCTGGCGTCGGCCGCCCACCACGATTCGAAAAGATCTTGGGCTTCCTCCTGCAGCAAATCAGGATCGAGGTTCTCTCGCACGAGCTGCAGAACTGACTGCCTCAGCTCCTCGTAACGGGAGAAATTGAAGATGACGTCCACGGGCAAACTGCCGATCGGCCATGTCCACCGTATGGGAACGTCGGATTGGACCGTAGGTTGATTGTGTCCAGTTGGATCGATCGGTGATGTCTTATGCCTTGGTGCTGGTGATGTTGTTCCTATGCCCGAGTGCATGGTCGTCCACCACGCGACAGGAGCGGTCGATTAT
>CAJWLE010000033.1:0-13281 GCA_913042965.1 uncultured Synechococcus sp. | reverse complement strand
CTTCATGAAGACTTCTTCATGAAGTTTCAGCCTGCAAGCGCAATCCTTCGAAACACTTTTAATGAAGAGTGTTTGCTTTGCCTGCACAATCAACATGCCCATGGCACCCTTTTTGCAGACAACAGAGAATCAATGGCTCGTTCCAAGCCGATTAAGGCCAGAAATGAACAACTGGAAACAACCGTTTTCATCTTCGGTGTCACTGCTTGCGTGACCGGCATCGTTGTGACCTGCTGGTCAGCGTTGTCAAACCAATCACTTGTTCCCTGGGGATTGTTCTGAACCACAGAGAAAGCCTTAGGTTCAACTAAATTTTTCCTTCAACAATATCCATCGTTGCTGATTTCTGACGGAAATAGAGATCCAGCAACAAGGAAGCGACGCCCTTGAGTTCAGCCATATCCGTGGCCGACTCAATGGCGTTTGCCAACGTCTGCTTCTGAAATTGCTCATGGAGAGGCAGGGCCATGGCGCGATCAGGGAATGTGGTGAAGAAATATTAAGATAGATGTTCTGTCTGGCTGTAGCGGCTGTGACGTCTCACGTCAGCCCCGGAAGAGTGATGGGAAACCATGGCGCTGCCACGGCATTTCAAAATGGGCTGATCCCTGCATCGGCGACATGACTGGTCTGGTCGACACAGCCCTCAAAACAGTTGGTGTCGCCAGGCCTTCTGCGAAAACGGCGTCGGCCAAAGCTGTGATGAACACCTACAACCGCTTTCCACTCACCCTGGTGCGTGGAAAGGGTTGCTGGGTATGGGACGACCAGGGGAACCGGTATCTGGATGCCGTCGCTGGAATCGCCACTGACACCTTGGGGCACAGCGACCGTGTGATGCGCCGCAGCCTGCATCGGCAGCTTCGACGAATCCAGCATGTTTCCAATCTGTACCGGATTCCTGAACAGGAAGAACTGGCTGACTGGCTGGTGCAGAACAGCTGCGCTGACAGCGTTTTCTTCTGCAATTCAGGTGCTGAAGCCAATGAAGCCGCGATCAAACTGGCCAGGAAACATGGCCACCAACGGCGCAACATCGAGCGCCCGGTGATCCTCACAGCAGCAGCCAGTTTTCACGGGCGCACCTTGGCCGCCGTCACCGCCACCGGCCAGCCCAAATACCACCAGGGATTTGAACCTGTTGTCGAAGGCTTTGATTATTTCAATTACAACGACATCAATTCATTTGAAACAGCACTTCAAAAGCATGAGGAACACGGGCCGAAGGTTGCAGCTGTTCTGATTGAGCCCCTTCAGGGGGAAGGTGGCGTCAACCCCGGTGATCACGCTTTTTTCCAGACGGTGCGTCAACGCTGCAGCGAACGCAACATCCTGCTGATCCTCGATGAAGTGCAAGTCGGAATGGGCCGCAGCGGTCGGCTATGGGGCTACGAACAGCTCGGCATCGAACCCGATGCCTTCACCCTCGCCAAAGGGCTGGGCGGAGGCCATGCGATTGGTGCCCTGCTGGTTCAGGCGGAGGCCGATGTGTTCAGGCCGGGCGACCACGCCAGCACCTTCGGAGGCAATCCCTTTGCCTGTCGGGCAGGGCTCACCGTTGCCCGGGAGATCGAACGCCGCGGCCTGCTTCAGCAGGTTGAACAGCGGGGCATTCAATTGCGTGAAGGACTGGAACTCCTGGTCGAGCGCTACCCCGATCTGTTTGAGGGAACCCGTGGCTGGGGCTTGCTGCAAGGTCTTGTGCTGAGGGAGAACAGCACCTGCACCGCAGCAGAACTCAGTGCTGCAGCGATCGACCAGCGGCTGCTGCTTGTGGCAGCCGGCCCCCGAGTCCTTCGCATGGTCCCCCCCCTGGTGATCACCCGTCGAGAGGTGCAACAGCTGCTGCAGCGCCTGGATGCAACCCTCGCCACTGCAGCCTGAGAACGGTCGCGTGACGACCGACGAGCTCTCTGATTTACTGCCGCGATTTGATCAGCGAGGGATGGATCTGCAGTTGGATCGCATGCAGGGCGCGCTGAAGCATCTCGGCAGCCCCTGTGGCGACATCCCCGCCATCCAGATCGCGGGGACGAACGGAAAGGGATCCATCGCCAGCTTCATCGGCGCCGTACTGCATCAGAACGACATCCGCTGCGGCGTCACCACCTCACCCCATCTGGTGAGTTGGTGCGAGCGAATCGCCGTCGACGGTCAGCCGATTGAGTTAGCGGATCTGCGCCAGCTGCTGAACGAGCTGGCCTCGGTCTTCAAGACATTCCAGCTCACGCCATTTGAACAACTCCTGGCATCGGCTCTGGTGCATTTCCATCGCGAAACCGTCGACCTGCTGGTGCTTGAGGTGGGCCTCGGTGGCCGTCTGGATGCAACCACCGCCCATCCGAAGCGACCGCTGATCGCCATGGCCAGCATCGGGCTGGACCACTGTGAACACCTGGGCTCAACCCTCACGGCCATCGCAACAGAAAAAGCCGCGGTGATCACCCCGGAATCCTGTGTGGTGAGTGCGGAACAACATCCCGACGTGCGAGCCGTTCTGGAGAACAGGTGCGACCAACAAGGCGCAGAGCTTCGCTGGGTGAACCCTTTGGATGACAGCTGGTGTTTGGGCCTGGCTGGAGAGCTGCAACGAAGCAACGCCGCGGTGGCCAGGGGCGTCCTGTTGGCGTTGGGGCCCCATGGGTGGCCCCTCAGCGACAACGACCTGCGAACCGGCTTCGCGCGAGCGCGCTGGAACGGGCGGATGCAGAGGGTGCGCTGGCGCAATGCACCCCTGTTGATGGATGGAGCCCACAACCCTCCCGCAGCAGAACAGCTCAACCTGGAACGCCGGCATTGGCCGGGTGAGAAAGAGGGGGTGAACTGGATCCTGGGGATTCAGGCCCACAAGCAGGGCGTCGCAATGCTCCAGACCCTGTTGCAACCGCAGGACCGGGCTTGGATCGTGCCGGTGCCTGATCACAAGAGCTGGACCCTTGAGGCTTTGCTCCAACGGTCACCGCAGTGGACGCAGCAGTGGACGCAGCAACTGATCGCAGCGTCCAGCGTGGAGCAGGCACTGGTTCAGATCAACGCCCCCGAGCGGCGAAAAAGCACCGTGCCCGTGCTGGCAGGATCGCTTTACCTGATCGGTGATCTGCTCGCTCGAGCCGTGGTCACGGCAGAGTGAAGCCCCCTGCAACCGGCCTGATGCTCAGATCGCTGCTTTGTCTGCTGATGCCTCTGCTGCTGCTAGCGACTCCCTCCAACGCGTTGGATACCTCAGCCGGTGTGGGTCTGCAGGATCGGGCCCTGTTTCAGGAAACCGTCGACTACACCCTCACCAATCAGAGCGGTGGGGACTTCCACGGCCAGAACCTCGCCAACACCTCCTTCGCTGGTGCCGTAGGGCGTGGGGCCGATTTCCGGGACGCCAACCTTCATGGCGCAATCCTCACCCAGGGAGCTTTTGCTGAAGCGGATTTCCGCGGTGCCGATCTATCGGATGCCCTGATGGACAGGGCTGACTTCGTCGCCACAGATCTGCGTGGAGCCATCCTCAGTGGTGTGATCGCCTCCGGCAGCAGCTTCAGCAAGGCACAGATCGAAGGAGCGGACTTCAGCGATGCCTTGCTCGATCGCGAAGATCAGCGTCGTCTCTGCCGCGATGCAGACGGAATCAATCCGCTGACGGGAGTCGCCACACGGGACAGCTTGGGTTGTTGAGTCAGGCCTGCCAGCCGCGCAACTTGCCGGGATTGAGCAGACCTGAGGGATCAAAGCGCTGCTTTGCCGCGACCTGGTCGCCGTCAATCACCCCCAGGCCGCCGTCCTCAACGGTGATCACGTGGGGGTTGAAGATCACCGCCCCGACCTCACGGCACTCGTCCATCAACCGATTCAGTTGATCTTCACCGCTCCAGCGCACAAGCGGTAGTGCAGCCAAGCGCTGGGCTCCCTGCTGACGCACCAGCTCGAGATGCCAGAGCAGATCGTCGCCCCAGCGCTGCTTCAACGACTGCATCGCAGGAAGCTCCGGCTCCGGCAACAGCATCTGCAGATAGGTCCAGCTCGGATCGACAGCGCGCATGTGCAGGGTCGTGTGGTTCCAGGTGAGCTCCCTCAATCCATTGCCACGGTTGAGATCCTCGGGACCCAGGTCGTGCATCACGGCTCCGGCATCGGCCACCAGACGATTGAGGCTGGTCACACCGTCCGGAGCCACCAGCAGAAGGGCACGATGGCCCTTCCCCTCGGGTCCGCTCCACGGCGGCAGGTGCTGCAGAAGAGGTCGCTCAAGCAGCGTGGCCAGATGCAGCGGAATGGCGGAACGGGCACAACGCTGCAGCAACAGGACCGCCTCGTCCCAGCTTTCACAGTCAAAGCTCACCTGATGCCAGTCCACAGCGGGAGCTGTTGCCAAGGTGATTGCCGTCGCAATCCCATTGGTGCCATAGGCATGGTTGAGAGCTTCTGCTTCGGATGCATCCAGCTGCAACCGTCTTGGCTGCTGCTCCAGGGTGACAATCTCCATCCCCAGAAGATGCCCGGGATCGCGGAGAAATCCCCAGCGAATTGAACCGATTCCGCCTGAACCACCCGCTAAAAAGCCGCCGATCGTGGCGCTGCGCCAGGTGCTTGGCAACAGGCGCAGCTGCCTTCCCTCATTCCGCAACTGCTGATCCAGATCGCGCAGCGAACATCCCGGCTCGACGGTCACGGTCCCGGTCTGACGGTCGATGTGACGCACTTTGTTCAGAGCGCTGGTCAGCATCACAACTCCGCCCTGCAACGGAACGGACTGGCCATAGTTTCCGGTGCCAGTACCTCGCAATGTCAGAGGCACCTGATGGCGGAAACATGCTGCAGCCAGCGACGCCACCGCCTCAACATTCAAGGGACGCACCACAAGATCAGCCTGACAACGATCCAGCTGGGCATTCAGCACCGGCGAGTAGTCGAAGGCATCACGCGAAAAACGCTGGAGTTCTGACGTCTTCTGAAGCAGCTCAAGACCAGCAACCTGGCGCAGGTCCTCCATCAAGGCGTCCATGGCAGCAGAAGAGGGCATCACAACGACTCAACCGATGCGTTGAGGTCTAGCGCCCGGCGGGCTGCCACCAGCGACCCCCGATCAAGACCCTCCGCTGCGGCGGCCGTCGCAGGGCTTCGGACCAGGTGCCGGCCTGCAACACCACCAGATCGGCAGGGGCTCCCTCACAGAGCACACCGTTCCAGCTCAGATCCATGGATTCCGCCGCCGCAGTGGTGAAGGGCGCCAGACCCAGCCGCTGCCAAGGAGCCAGCTGGGCCAGAGGGATCGAAGCCGCCATCAAGGCCAGCGGATCGAAATCTCCTCCGGGGAACCAAGGATCTGCCACGTTGTCGCCCCCAACAGCCACCCGCACGCCACCCCGCTGCAATTGGTGAATCGGCGCCAATGGCCGCTGAACGGGGGTTGACTCCGGCACGCGCCCCAGCAGCCAACCGTTGGTGAGCGGCAAGGCCACTACCTGAAGTCCTGCAGCAGCCATCCGTTCGGCCAGCTTCCGCAGTGAGGCTGGTGGAAGCAGCGACAGGCTGCTGGCATGGCTGCAGGTGATCCTCTGGCGGCAGTGGAGGCGCTCCTGAACGCGCAGGAGTTGCTTCAGACCAGACGCTGGATCCCGGTCCGCTTCATCGATATGAAGATCCACAGAGCAATCGAACCGGTCCGCCAGCGTCAACAAAGCCGCGAGCTGCCGCCGAACCGCCGAACCGCCGCAGGGAGGTGCCAGGACAGCACCGAGCAGTCCACCCCAGTCGGCCATCTGAGCCGCCAAACGCTCGCCCGCGGGGGTTTGCCAGTGGGCGAGCGGAACCAGAGCCACCAGCTGAAGCTCGATGGTTCCCTCCCAGCGATCCCGCAGCTGCCGGAGCGCTCGCCAGCTCGGCTCTGCACCGGGGCCAAGGCTGTCGATATGGCTGCGCAAGGCTCGAAGCCCATGAAGGCAGGCTCGCTGTAGAGCCTTTTCACCCCGAGCCAGAACCGCGGATTCGGATCGGGTCTGATGTTCCTGCAGATTGGCGGCGAGGGCACCGTCATAGGTGCCACTCAGATTGGGGTAGTCCTGCCAGCTGAATGCTTTATCGAGGTGAACGTGTGGATCCACCAGCCGTGGCAGCGCCAACAGCTGAGGTGCCGCATCCAGCTGCAGCGATTTCGGCTGCAGCATCCGACCATCTCTCCAGCTGAATTGCACCGGAGTCAGACCCTCCTGGGTCACTGGCGTGGGCCCGGTTCCCGGCGAGACTTGCAGCAGGCAGCGTGGAACCCAGGCCTGGAGTGTCTCGACCTGTGAAATTGAACTGTCGAGGGTTGGTGACGTCACTCCAAGCTGCCGTTGTCACTCTCGGATCGCAGCATCACAAATTGTCCGGCAGCGGCGAGAGTCACGGCCTTCAAATGCGGCAGAGTCAACCCGGGAGCCAGGTCCTGACCCCCCAATTGCGTGGTGTAGATACTGGCGACGCCCAGATTGAGACGGGTGGTGAAACGGGCGGCCAGGCTGGCCAGAACCTGCTGCTGGGACGCCACGATCTGAGGACAGTCACGAACCCACATTCGCAACAGCATCGGTAGTCCATTCGATCGGCACAATTCCTGCGTCAGGAGACCTACCAGTTGCTGCCCAGCGTGGTCTGCGTAGTCGTCAGGGTTGGGATTCGTGAGAATCAGAACAGCTGCACAACCGCTGCCGATCAGAGCCACCGTTGCACCGGCAACAGGGAAACGCCACTGAGAACCGAAGGGCTTCACCGAACCAAATGGGGCGTGGATTGGTAGATTCTCAACGACGCGGCGGGCGTCGCCAAGTGGTTAAGGCAGCGGCTTGTGGCGCCGCTATTCGGGGGTTCGAATCCCCTCGCTCGCCCTCATTTTTTTCAGCTTCTTCGAACAGCCTCCAGAAGGGGTTCGGCTGACCAACGGATGGGATCCGTGCAGGGGAGGTTCAGTGACTCCTGAACGCGCGCTGCAGGTCCACTGTGAAGGGTCGCGCCAGGTTGGCCAACGCTTCTGTGCAGTCCAGCAGGTCCTTTAAAGGCGGCAGAGGAAACAGCACAGCGGGCGGACTGAGCATCTGAAGCAACGGATCCATCCGCTGGGGCAGCAACGAATCAAGCCTGTTGAGCCGTGGCAGAGCATCCCGGAGCTCCTGCTCAACCGTTTCGGTGCCGTAAAAGCCATCACGCTCGACGCTCAGCTCCAGCCGCACGACAGCCGAGGTGGTGCCGCGACTGATGGCAAGCGGCACATTCTCGGTGAGTGAAAACCGCTTCAGGGCCCAGGTCATGGCCACCAGAGCTCCAATCACCAAATTGACACAACGCCGCTGTGACTCACACTGAGAGAGCTTGGTCCCGTGCCTTGGTCACCTCCGCCCGCCCCGCCGCCTCAGCCGAAGCCACCGCGAACCGCGGGCGGGGCAGCTACTGGATCACAACGTTTGGCTGCCAGATGAACAAGGCAGATTCCGAGCGGATGGCCGGCATCCTCGAATCGATGGGCTATCGGGAAGCCGAAGCCGAGCTGGACGCCGACCTGGTCCTCTACAACACCTGCACAATCCGAGACAACGCTGAGCAGAAGGTTTACAGCTACCTCGGCCGCCAGGCCCAACGGAAACGCACCAATCCCAATCTCACCCTGGTGGTGGCCGGCTGCGTCGCCCAGCAGGAGGGTGAATCTCTGCTGCGCCGTGTGCCCGAACTGGACCTGGTCATGGGTCCCCAGCATGCGAATCGGCTCGAAACACTGCTCCGCAAGGTGGACAGCGGTCAGCAGGTCGTGGCCACTGAAGAACACCACATCCTCGAAGACATCACCACGGCAAGGCGCGACAGCAGCATCTGTGGCTGGGTGAATGTGATCTACGGCTGCAACGAACACTGCACCTACTGCGTGGTGCCATCCGTGCGGGGCAGGGAGCAGTCACGGCGGCCCGAGGCGATCAAGCTGGAGATGGAAGGACTGGCCGCTCAGGGTTACAGGGAGATCACCCTGCTCGGCCAGAACATCGATGCCTACGGTCGTGATCTGCCCGGCATCACATCCGAGGGTCGCCGCAAGCACACCCTCACGGATCTTCTCCACCACGTCCACGACGTTGAGGGAATTGAACGGATTCGTTTTGCCACCAGTCACCCGCGTTACTTCACGAACCGCCTGATCGACGCCTGCGCTGAACTGCCGAAATTGTGCGAACACTTCCACATCCCGTTTCAGAGCGGCGACAATGATGTGCTGCGGGCCATGGCCCGTGGTTACACCGTGGAGCGTTACCGGCGGATCATCGATTACATCCGTGAACTGATGCCCGATGCCTCCCTCAGCGCGGACGTGATCGTCGGCTTCCCTGGGGAAACAGATGCCCAGTTCCGACGCACACTCGCTCTGATCGAGGACATCGGCTTTGACCTGGTGAATACAGCCGCTTACTCGCCAAGGCCGAACACCCCCGCCGCGGCATGGAGCAACCAGCTGACCGAAGAGGTGAAGGTGGCGCGTCTGCAGGAGATCAACGCTCTGGTGGAACGCTGTGCCCGTCAGGGCAATGCCCGGTACGACGGTCAGATTGAGGAGGTGCTGGCTGAAGGGATCAACGCCAAGGATCCCCATCAGCTGATGGGACGGACCCGTACGAACAGGCTCACCTTCTTCAATGCCGAAGATCGGGAAGGCCATCTGTATCGACCAGGGGATCTGGTGAAGGTGCGGATCGATGTGGTGCGCTCCTTCTCCCTGACCGGAACCCCCCTGCCCATCAGCGAACAACACTGATACCTTTGGCGCCTCCGCCCGATCCAAGCGCCTCCTGATGCCATCCCGTTCCACCTCGATCGGCCTCATCTTTGGAGGGCGATCCGGTGAACACGATGTTTCGATTCGCTCGGCTGCAACCGTTCATACCGGTCTAACCAGCGGCAGCAACAAAGACCGATACACCGTCGTTCCGATTTACATCGACCGAGAGGGTTGCTGGTGGGGCCCAAACGTTGCAGCTTCCATCCTGAAGTCCGGCATCGCTCCGGAACAATCGGACCTTCCCCAGCCATTCCCCCTCAAGGGTTTCCGGGCGTGTCCAGCGGAGGCCGACAGCGTGGATGTCTGGTACCCCGTTCTGCACGGACCGAACGGCGAGGACGGCACGGTGCAGGGTCTGTTCGAGCTGATGCGCATGCCTTATGTGGGAGCCGGCGTTCTTGGATCAGCCATGGCCATGGACAAGCAGGCGATGAAGGCGGCATTCCAGTCAGCCGGTCTGGCGCAGGTTCCCTTCGTCTGCGCTTATGCAACGGACCTCAGTGGTGCCTCAGCACGAGAGACCTTGGTGGCATCGATTGAAACCAATCTGGGTTACCCCTGCTTCGTCAAACCGGCCAACCTCGGTTCTTCGGTGGGGATCAGCAAAGCAAGGAATCGAGAGGAGTTGGAAGCGGGACTTGAACTGGCAGCGAAGCTCGATCCTCGCCTGGTTGTTGAACGAGGCGTTGCAGCGCGTGAACTGGAATGCGCCGTTCTGGGGGCATCAGAACTGCGGGCTTCGGTGGTCGGAGAGATTCGCTTTGATGCCGATTGGTACGACTACACAACCAAATACACCTCAGGGCTGAGCCGAACTCTGGTGCCCGCACCTTTGCCGGCAGCGACGCAGGAACGGGTGCAGCAACAGGCGATCCAGGCCTGCAAAGCGGTTGGTGTGACAGGCATGGCACGGGTGGATTTCTTTTACGACGAAGCCAACGACCAGCTTTGGTTAAACGAAATCAACACCCTGCCGGGATTCACCAGCCAGAGCATGTACCCCATGCTCTGGGCTGCCAGTGGCGTAACACTCGAACAGCTCGTGCATGAACTGGTGCAAAGCGCCGGAGAATGAATGGAAGATGAGAGTTGGTCAGGACTGACGCATGCTTCACGGTCTGCTCTGGTTACCGCTGCTGCTGGTTTTCGTGCTGCTCGCATCCCTCGGGTGGCTGGAGCGTCGACGTCAGTCGTTGTTCCGCACCTGGGCCACTGGTGCTGAGCTGATGAAGCTTGACGGCTGCGGAGGTGCCCAATTGAAAGATGGACATCTCCTCTGGTGTTCCTTTGAAGCGGGTCGTTTTCAGGATCAAGGCGACTTCGATATCTGCCGGCTGGAGCTGGTGGAACTGATGGCGCTCGCCTCCGGTGAAGCGCCGCTCACCAAGGAATCCCAGGGGCAATGTCGCCTGAGGCTGGTCGGAAAGGATCTGCAGATGGATGTGCCCTTCTCCGATGCCCAGCGCGCCAAAAACTGGGGTGACGAACTGATGGCGCGGGCGCGCTGCGACCTTTGAAGGTCAGCTCCCCCCAGCTGGAACGACGTCGGGCTCTGCGCCGCCAGAAGCGACAGGAGCTTCTTGGCAACAGCTGGAGGACGTTGGCGCTTCTTTCGCTGAGCGGCAGCCTGGGCTGGATGCTCCTGCGCTTCGGTTGGATGTTGGAGGGGACCAGTCAGGTGATGGTGCTCGGCAACAGTGGACTGGCCCCGGAGCGTGTGGCTGCTGCCGGAGAGTTCAGCTTCCCCAAACCCCTTCTGGAGATCAATCCCGCTCAACTGGAGCGCCAACTGAATCGCGATTTACCGGTTCAGTCGGTTCGGGTGCGGCGCCTGATCTTCCCGGCACGGCTCGAGGTGCAGATGCAAACGCGAAGTCCAGTGGCCAGGGCGACGCGTCGCATTCCTGGCGGGATCGACCTTGGACTGGTGGACTCAGAGGGCCATTGGATTGAACCCGACCCCTCGGTCTCCTTACCTCCACCGACAACCGAGATCGTCGTTGATGGTTGGAGTCGATCCCGAAGGGACGTGATCGCGACTCTGCTGGGAGCGCAATCGCTGCTTGACAACAATCTCGAGCGGATTGTTCTCCGCTCAGATGGCGCCATCCAGCTGCGCTGCGGCCAATTGGGCGAGATCGACCTGGGTCGCAACATCGCGTTGCTCAACCGTCAGATCGATGCCATTCAACAGCTGAGCCTTAATCTTCCAAAGGCTGTGATCTCAGGCGAGAAGGCTCTCATTGATCTCAGCAACCCCGACCGCCCTGAAATTCAGCTACCAGCGAAAGCAACATCCTGACCAACGGTTGTCGGAAGCTGACGAAACATCGGATTTGACCTGATCGCAGACGCTTTCGGCCACTCAGGACATAATGCAGCGAAATGTCATGGGTTCAGCCTCGAAGATGGAGATGGGGAACGGCACGTCTTTCGAGGCAATGGGAATTCAACCCAGTCAAAGCGCCAAGATCGAAGTGATCGGGGTCGGCGGTGGTGGCAGCAATGCCGTGAACCGGATGATCATCAGCGATCTTGAAGGTGTGGCCTACCGGGTGTTGAACACCGATGCCCAGGCCCTGATCCAGTCCCAGGCGCAACATCGGCTTCAGTTGGGGCAGACCCTGACCAGGGGCCTCGGTGCCGGCGGCAACCCCACCATCGGCCAGAAGGCAGCTGAAGAATCCCGGACAGAACTGCACGATGCACTGCAGGGCTCTGATCTGGTCTTCATCGCAGCAGGAATGGGAGGTGGCACCGGTACAGGTGCCGCTCCTGTTGTGGCTGAAGTGGCCAGGGAAGTGGGAGCCCTCACCGTCGGCATCGTCACAAAACCATTCGGATTCGAAGGCCGGCGCCGCATGCGGCAGGCCGATGAAGGCATCGCCCGGCTCGCCGAGCATGTGGACACACTGATCGTCATTCCCAATGACCGCCTCAGAGAAGCGATCGCCGGCGCACCGCTTCAGGAAGCCTTCCGCACGGCCGATGACGTGCTTCGCATGGGCGTCAAAGGCATCAGCGACATCATCACCTGCCCAGGTCTGGTCAACGTCGACTTCGCCGATGTCCGCTCGGTGATGACCGAGGCAGGAACAGCCTTGCTTGGAATCGGCATCGGATCGGGTCGTTCCAGAGCTGTTGAGGCGGCCCAGGCTGCGATCAGCAGCCCTCTGCTGGAGACCGAACGGATCGATGGCGCCAAGGGTTGTGTGATCAATATCAGCGGCGGCCGCGACATGACGTTGGAAGACATGACCACCGCCTCAGAGGTGATCTACGACGTCGTCGATCCAGAAGCCAACATCATTGTCGGTGCCGTGGTTGATGAAGCACTGGAGGGGGAAATTCACGTCACAGTGATCGCCACCGGTTTCGAGCACGGCCAGCAATACACCCCCAGCAGAAGCGGCGGCCGCTCCATCACCAATCAGCCAGATCGTCGTGAGGAAGAGAACGGGGCCCGAATTCCCGAATTTCTGCGTCGGCGTCAACAGCAAACCAACGACGAGTCCTGAGCACTCAGGACCGAAGCAGACATTTGGGGTGACCCGGAATCCACGCCTGCCCGGAGCATCCCGTGTGGCTGCTACCTTCCGGTCCTGACCAGATTTGGGCGTCCGAACCGCATGGCCCGAGTCGGGTCAATGCTAGCAATGTGCTTCCGAGGAATCCCCTCCCTTTGCGTCCCAACGAGCTGATCCGACACAAGCAGAACGGACGTCCCATCACCATCCTCACGGCCTGGGACTGCCTGTCTGGCGCCCTCGTTGAACAGGCTGGCGCCGATGCTGTGCTCGTGGGTGATTCCCTGGCCATGGTGGCCCTTGGTCACACCACAACCCTGCCCGTAACGCTTGAGCAGATGCGGCATCACACCCTGGCCGTCAGCCGGGGATTCCAAGCAGCACCGGCCGAACAACCGTTATTGATCTGTGATCTTCCTTTTCTGAGTTATCAGTGCGGCGCGGCCAAGGCTGTTGAGGCGGCCGGTCTGCTGCTGAAGGAGACACCGGCAGCGGCGGTGAAGCTGGAGGGGGCGGAGGCGGAGGTGGTTGAGGTCATCGACCGTTTGGTGCGCATGGGCATTCCGGTGATGGGGCATCTGGGCCTGACCCCACAATCGGTTCATCGACTGGGCTATCGACGCCAGGCAGAGGACCGCATCAGTCAGGAACGGCTGCTCAGACAGGCCGCAAGCCTGGAGTCCGTCGGGTGCTTCGCCCTTGTGCTGGAGCATGTGCCGGAACAGCTGGCCGGAGAGGTGCGTCGGACACTCACCATCCCCACGATCGGCATCGGAGCTGGCAGCGACTGCGATGGCCAGGTGCGGGTCACCGCAGACCTGCTGGGTTTGTCGCCTCGGCAACCGCCGTTCAGCCCTGCACTGGTTGATGGCCGAAAGCTGTTTGTGAGCGCGCTCAAGACCTGGATCGAAGACCAAACCGTATCCAACATCCATCAGGACAACACCTAAGGGCCCTCCAGCTCCTCCC
>CAJWLE010000032.1:0-13530 GCA_913042965.1 uncultured Synechococcus sp. | reverse complement strand
CCCCGCCGCTGGAACCCCAAGATGTCGCGCTACATCTATTGCGCGCGCAATGGTGTTCACATCATCGACCTCGTGCAGACCGCCGTCTGCATGAACAACGCTTACAAGTGGACTCGCTCCGCTGCGCGCAGCGGCAAACGCTTCCTCTTTGTCGGCACCAAGAAACAAGCTTCTGAAGTGGTGGCACTGGAAGCAGCCCGTTGCGGCGCTTCTTACGTGAACCAGCGCTGGTTGGGTGGCATGCTCACCAACTGGACCACGATGAAGGCTCGGATCGATCGTCTGAAGGACCTCGAAAGGATGGAGTCCAGTGGCGCCATCGCCATGCGTCCGAAGAAAGAGGGTGCTGTTCTCCGCCGCGAACTCGAGCGCCTGCAGAAGTATCTCGGAGGCCTGAAGAACATGCGGCGTCTTCCGGATGTTGTGGTGCTCGTGGACCAGCGTCGTGAATCCAATGCAGTGCTGGAGGCCCGCAAGCTCGATATCCCCTTGGTGTCGATGCTCGACACCAACTGCGACCCTGACCTCTGCGAAGTGCCCATCCCCTGCAACGACGACGCTGTGCGTTCCGTTCAACTGGTGCTTGGTCGCCTCGCCGACGCCATCAATGAAGGCCGTCACGGCAATAACGAGCAGCGTGGTGGTGACTCCACCGAGGGCTGAAGCTCTCTGAACCGCTAACTTCACCCCGCCGTGTCGCTTCGTCGTCACGGCGGCATTTTCTATTTATTCCACCGCTAACAACCTCCGATGGCTGCCGTATCCGCAAAGCTTGTCAAAGAACTCCGCGACAAGACCGGCGCGGGAATGATGGACTGCAAGAAGGCTCTGTCAGCAACTGACGGCGACAGTGAAAAAGCCATTGAATGGCTGCGCCAGAAGGGCATTGCCAGTGCTGAAAAGAAATCTGGCCGCACTGCCGCTGAAGGTGCCATTGGCAGCTACATCCACACAGGCGCACGCGTTGGTGTGTTGATCGAAGTCAACTGTGAGACCGACTTCGTGGCCCGTGGTGACCTGTTCCAGGAGCTGCTGCGCGATGTCGCGATGCAGGTGGCTGCCTGCCCAGGAGTGGAATACGTCACCACAGACGAGATCCCGGCTCAAATTCGTGAAAGGGAAAAAGCGATCGAAATGGGTCGTGATGACCTGGATGGAAAGCCTGAGCAGATGAAGGAAAAAATTGTTGAGGGTCGGATCAACAAGCGCCTCAAGGAACTTGCTCTGATGGAACAGCCCTTTATCAAGGACAGCTCCATCTCCGTAGCCGAGCTGGTCAAGCAGACCGCCGGCAAGATCGGTGAAAACGTCAAGGTGCGTCGGTTCACGCGATACACCCTGGGTGAGGGAATTGAAGTTGAGGAAAACGATTTCGCCGCCGAAGTCGCTTCCATGCAGGCCGGCTGATTCCGGTGCAGAGCCAGGACTTTTTGTCCGCCCATGATCCCGTCGAACAGCTGGCACGCCTTCAAAAGCTGTGCCGGCTCCGTTCGATTGCCGTCTACCGGGAGGCTGCGCTTTATCTCCAGATCCTGCGAGAGGAACTGGACCCCGCTGTGCGGCAGGCTCTCTTTCAACTGATTTCTGAGTCGGACCCACTTCGATTCAGCAGGATGCCAGAACCGCAGCGTCAGAGATTTCATGCTGCCGTTTCACAGTTGACGCAGCGTTGCTCCGTGTTGCTGACTGTCGAGCAGCAGATGCATCTGGCCGGCCAGATACAGCGAGAACACCGTCGTCGTAAGGCCCGTGCCAGCCGCCAGATGCTCCAGGGACTTCAGGATGCTGCTGACCAGACCAATGCAACCGCTGATCAGGCTCCTGAACCCGAAGCCCCACAGCCGGGATCTGTGGAACTCAGTCTGCGTCCCCCACTCGATCAGCCCCAGCGGTTTGGTTACAAACCACCAAAGGCTGAACCAAACGAAACGATTGCGGCATCCCCGCCCTCTCAATCCTCTCCATCCCCAGACAGTTCCGACAACAACGAGCCTGACCAGCCGGATCTGGATGTTCTGCGATCGCTGTTCGAATTGGCTGGCGAAGCGCTTCAGCACCAGAACGACCCAGCTCAGCTCACGTCTGCAGATGTGACGACCGCCTCAGCTGAACCCGACGACCATCTTCTGCCCACCATGCCGGATGCGTTGTTGCATTGGATGGACGGCATGGACCTGGCTCTGTCGCGCCGGCTGCGCAATCTGTCGCACGCTGTCAACGTGCAGATGCTGCGCAGCGGCCTGGCTCAAGCGCTGCTGCCGGTGAACCTGCTTGAGGCGGTCGTTACCGGCCAGATGGACATTCAGGCGGCTCCCTCCAACCTTCTCCGCCTCCGCCTGCCCTTACCGATGGGCGAGCTCGATCAAGGGATGGACCTTCTTTGTGTTCTGCTTCGGTTCAGTGAGCTGGAATTCGACAGCCATCGCCTGCGACGTTGTCGACGCCGACTGCGCGACCAGCAGCGGGAACTGATCACAATGGTGCGTCAGCAGCGCCATTGGGAGCGCCGCTGCCTGGATCGCGAGGCCCTTACCCCTTGGCAGAGTTCATCCGATCCCAGCAGCCTGAAGCCCGAGGGCTGACCCAGGACCAGCTGCGTCAGCTGCTGGACTGGCTGCGGCCTCTTCAACAAGCACTGACGCTGGAAAGTGACCGCGGTTGTTCAAACCTGCAGGGCCGGCGCCAGCGTTTTGATGGCTTCCTTCAGGAGCAGCTGTCGCAACCTCCGCAGGATCTGCTTCCACCCGGTGCTCCGGAACGGCTGGAACGACTCACTGAGCGTTATGGCAACTACGCAGATCTGGCCGAGTCCGGGCGCCGGAGGTTGGTTACTGAAACACGCCAGTGGTTGCACGAATTGCGCCATCGCCTGGAGCCCTCGGCTCCGATGGCTCCGCCACGACTGAAACTGAAGCAACCGGAACCAAACACCACCGCAAGGCCCCTTGCACTCGACAGTGGCCTGACCCAACTCCAGGGGGTGGGTCCCAAGCTGGCGGGTCGACTGGCTTCCATCGGACTGCTTCTGGTGCGCGATCTGCTGAAGCACTATCCGCGGGACCACGTCGACTACGCGACCCGTCGCCGCATTGAAGCGCTTGAGCCTGGTGAGACCGCAACGATCGTGGCAACGATCCGGCGATGCAATGGGTTCGTCAGCCCCCGCAACCCGAACCTTGCCATCCTCGAATTACAACTGCAGGATCCGACAGGGCGAATCAAGGTCAGTCGTTTTCTGGCTGGGCGTCGTTTCAGCTCAACGGCCTATCTGAAGGGGCAACAGCGTTTGTATCCGATGGGTGCAACGGTGGCAGTCAGCGGGTTGGTCAAAGATGGAGGCTATGGCCTCACCTTTCAGGATCCTCTGATCGAGGTTCTGGAAAGCAGCGATGCACCGGTCCGCTCCCTCAGCATTGGGCGTCTGTTGCCGGTGTACCCGCTGACGGAGGGTGTTGCGTCCGATCGTTTTCGTCAGCTCCTCGATCAGGTTCTTCCTCTCACCAGCCAATGGCCGGAGCCCCTCTCGATCGACGAGATGAAGGCCTGGAATTTAATCAGCTGCAGCGAAGCACTCAAGGGGTTGCATGCCCCCAGCGACAAGGTGGCTTTGGACCAGGCGCGACGTCGGCTGGTGTTCGATGAGTTTCTGCTGCTGCAGCTCGGTCTGCTCGGACGCCGCAGGGACCTCCGTCAACGCCCATCTCCACAGCTGGATCCGGCCTCACCCGCCACGGGTCTGGTGGCTGATTTTCTCGCTCTCCTGCCCTTTTCCTTCACCGATGCGCAGCAGAGGGTTTTCGCTGAAATTCAAGCTGATCTGCAGCGTCAAGAACCGATGGCCCGCCTGGTGCAGGGTGATGTGGGGTCAGGCAAAACCGTTGTCGCCATCGCCGCCTTACTCAGCACGATCAGTGCGGGTTGGCAGGGAGCACTGATGGCTCCCACTGAGGTGCTGGCTGAACAGCACTACCGCAACCTTTGCCAGTGGTTGCCGCAACTGCATGTCAGCGTTGAACTCCTGACCGGCTCCACTCCTAAACCCAAACGACGGAAGCTGCTCGATGATCTGGCCAACGGCAGCCTGAATGTGCTGGTGGGGACCCATGCACTGCTGGAGGACCCCGTGGTTTTCTCGAGACTGGGTCTCGTCGTGGTGGATGAGCAGCACCGCTTCGGTGTGCACCAACGCGACAGGCTGCTCAACAAAGGACTGCAGCCCCATCTGCTCACGATGACGGCCACACCCATTCCACGAACCCTGGCGTTGTCGCTCCACGGTGATCTTGATGTGAGCCAAATCGATGAGTTGCCCCCTGGTCGGACTCCGATTCGCACTCAGATGCTGGGGGCCTCCCAGCGGGAGAAGGCCTACGAACTGATCCGTGAGGAGGTGTTTCTCGGCCAGAGGGCCTACGTGGTTTTACCTCTCGTGGAGGAATCCGAAAAACTCGACCTTCGCTCGGCCGTTGATGTGCATGCGGAACTGGCGGCTGAGGTCTTCCCTGAAATGACAGTCGGTTTGCTCCACGGCCGGCTCAGCAGTGCTGAGAAGCAACAGGTTCTCCGCGACTTTGCTGGGGGCCGCAGCCAGGTTCTGGTGTCGACGACGGTGGTTGAAGTGGGGGTTGATGTGCCGGAGGCCAGCGTGATGGTGATCGATCACGCGGAACGTTTTGGTCTGGCACAGCTGCATCAACTGCGGGGGAGGGTCGGCCGTGGTGCTGCAGCCTCCCACTGCCTGCTGATCAACGGGAGCAGCAATGCCCAGGCCCGTCAGCGTCTCGATGTCCTTGTGCGATCCACCGATGGCTTCGAGATTGCAGAAATGGACCTTCGCCTGCGTGGACCTGGGCAGGTGCTTGGAACCCGCCAGTCCGGTGTGCCTGATCTGGCGCTTGCCAGCCTTGCGGATGACGGTGCCGTGCTTGAAGACGCCCGATCGGCCGCCAAGGAGCTGATGGAGCGCGACCCTGACCTTGGCGATCACGTCTTGCTCAAGCAGCAACTGGACGATCAGCAGCGTCGGTTGAGCGGCGGGACGCCACTGAACTGAACCTGTGGAAAGATGCAAGGGTCCGATGGATGGTGATGCGTCCCTGGAGTGATCGACCGATCACGGATTGCCATGAGCCATTGCTGCCTCTGCCCTCGGAACTGTTGCGGCTGGAACCACACCCCTATGTCTCCGTCGGTGCGCCCTATGGCCCTGATGCAGATCCGTTTCGGTTGCGTTCCGGTGTTGTGCAACGCCTGCTCAGGGCTGAGCAGGCACTGCAGCAACGTCAACCCGAGCTTCGTCTAGCGATCTTCGATGCCTGGCGACCAGTTGCGGTCCAGGCCTTCATGGTGGAGTTCTCGGTTGATCAGGAAGCCCAGCGTTGTGGGGTCGATCGCGATGATGCCGCTGGGATGAACGGTGTCCGTGCAGCAGTGAATCGCTTCTGGGCTGAACCCAGTCGCAACCCTGCCACCCCACCACCCCACAGCACCGGTGGCGCGGTGGATCTCACCCTCGCGTCATCCATCGATGGCAGTCAGCTGTTCATGGGCGGAATGATCGATGCGATTAACGCAATTTCAGAGCCGGATCACTTCAGTGCAGCTGCGGCTGGAACAGACCAGGCGATCTGGCACGAGCGTCGCTGCCTGCTGCGATCCGTGATGAGCGAAGCAGGATTTGCGCAGCATCCGAATGAATGGTGGCACTACTCCCACGGAGATCAGCTGTGGGCCTGGCGCAGCGGAACAGACGTCGCCATCTATGCCGAAGCGGAGAGCAGGTCATTCACCTCCTGATCACCGAGCTTCTCGATGTGATCCCCGAAGCTGCGTCGTCCTCCAGCGGCTTTCCAGCTGAGCAGCAGGGGTTCGATGGTGGATTCCAGTTTGTCCAGGGGAAGTTTCTCCAGGTAGGGACGGGCCAGGCGCTGCAGATTCGGAGTGCCACCCAGCCAGAGCTGATACTGATTGAGTCCGTTGCCCACAAGCCCGAGCTCCGCCATGTACGGCCTGGCACAACCATTGGGACAGCCGGTCATCCGCACCAGAATGGATTTGTTGATTTCAAGCCGTTGGAGCTGAACATCGATGCGATCGACAACATCGGGCAGGATCCGCTCGGACTCGGTGATCGCCAGACCGCAGGTGGGTAGAGCCGGACATGCGATGGCATGACGGGCCATGGGAGACGTCTCTTCCGGAGTCTCAAAGCCCAGCTTCTTAATCCCCTCCTGGACTGCAGCGCGCTGGGAGCTGCCGATGTTGCAGAGCAGCAGATCCTGATTGGCGGTCAGCCTGATCTCCAGCTGATACGTCTCCACCAAGGTCCGCAATCCCTGCTTGAGCTCTCCCTGCAGACGCCCGCAGACGAGCGGCAGCCCGACAAACCAGAGACCTGGCTTCTGACGGTGCCAGCCCAGGTAGTCGAGAAGCTTGGGTTTCGGTTCCTTGCGGAGGACCCTGAGCTCACCATGGAAATAATCCTTCTGCAGGGTTGAACGGAACCACTCAATTCCCTTGTCGTGGATCAGGTATTTCATCCGGGCATGCTTCCGAACCTCCCGATCTCCATGGTCCCGTTGCAGGGCCATGATCGACTGAACCACATCCAGCACATCGTCCGCAGCGACGTAGCCCAGCGGGTCAGCAATGCGGGCGAAAGTCTCCTCCTTGTTATGGGTCCGGCCCATGCCGCCGCCGACATACACATTGCAACCCCGCAACGTTCCTGAGGGGTCGGTGAACACAACCAGGCCGATGTCCTGGGTGAGCAGATCGATGGAATTGTCCCCGGGCACCGTGACACCCACCTTGAATTTCCGCGGCAGGTAGGTATCGCCATAGAGAGGCTCCGATCCACTGCCGGAAAACACTCCACCTTCGCGCTGGCGCTCACGGGCACGGCGCACAGCCTTGGATGGTTTGAAGCGGTAGCTGAGATCTCCGTCCACCCACATGTCGAGGAATGATCCCTCCGCTGCTTCGGGACTGAGCAGATCAGCAATCTCATCAGCCAGTCTTCGGGCCACCGGGTAGCCACCCTTCTCGAACGGAGCAGGCGGCGCCATCACATTGCGGTTGATGTCGCCACAGGCCGCAAGGGTGGATCCCAGATTGCGCACGATCGTGCCGATCACCTCCTTGAGATCGGCTTTGGGGATGCCGTGCATCTGGAACGCCTGGCGCGTCGTGGCGCGGAGGGTTCCATCCCCGAGACGGTTGGATAACTCGTCCAACGCCACAAACAGCCTGGCGGGAACACGACCGCCGGGATTGCGTAAACGAAGCATCATCTGCCAGCAGCGGACCTTGTCCGACTTGCGCAGTTCGCGATGGTTCTGCTGATAGCTGCCGTGGAACTTCAGCAGCTGGACTCCGTCCTCTGTGAAACGAATCTCGTCGTTGCCGAGCTCAGTGAGCAGAGGATCACGCAGATGGACGCTGTCGAGCTTGCGCTGTTCAGCTTTGGGGAGGGTCTGGTTGATGTCGTCTGTCGCTGCCACAGAGCCTCGGCTCACCCTGATAAGAAGGAGTCATTTGAAGGTAGCGAAACGGCTTCCAATAAAGTCGCCGGCGGTTGTGTTGACGCCGTGACTGCCACCTTTCTTCTTGAGATCGGTACCGAAGAGCTGCCGGCCGATTTCGCCTGCCAGGCGCTCGACCAACTGAAGAGTGTTGTTGAAAAGGATCTCAAGGATCAACGCCTCCAACATGGAGATGTGCAGGTCACTGGCACGCCCAGGCGCCTTGTGGTGCGTGTTGATTCCCTGGTCGATCACCAGCCGGACCTCAGCGAGGAGCGCAAGGGTCCACCCGCCTCCCAGGCGTTCAAGGACGGAGTACCAACCCAAGCTGCGATCGGCTTTGCAAAACGCTGCGGTGTAGCCCCTGAGTCGCTGGAGGTCCGCGACAGTCCTAAGGGACCGTGCGTTTTCGCCACGGTTCACACAGCAGGTCAAGCCAGCACGGACCTGTTAGAGACGATGATTCCAGCTTGGATCAATTCCTTGCAGGGCCGTCGGTTCATGCGCTGGGGCATCGGGACCCAACGCTTCAGTCGCCCGATCCGCTGGCTGGTCGCCCTCTTTGGCAGCGCGCTCGTTCCTGTGGAGATGAACGATGCCGATCCACCGTTGTGCAGCGGACGCACCAGCCGTGGCCATCGCCTCCATGGCGATGCTCCCCTACCCATTCCAGACGCCGATCAGTATCTGGACACCCTTGAAGCTGCAGGAGTGATTGTCGATCGTCACCGACGATCCGCGTTGATACGGGAATCGATCGATGCGGCCTCTGCAGAACTCAGGGCTCGCCCGGATTGTCCGCCGAAACTGTTTAAGGAGTTGGTCGATCTGGTGGAGTCACCCCGGATCCTTCAGGGACGCATTGCCGATCGCTATCTCGGTCTGCCACCGGAGGTGATCAGCACAGTGATGCAGGCCCATCAACGCTATGTGCCCCTGGAACTCACCGATGCTGACTGTGATCCCCTTCAGCTCGATGCCTCAGAGGTGCTCAGGCCTGAATTTCTGGTGGTGGCCAATGGCCTCGAGACAGCGTCTGATCTGATCACCAGGGGCAATGAACGGGTGCTGGGTGCTCGTCTCGCCGACGCCGAGTTTTTCCTCGGTGTCGACCGCCGTCAGCCCAGCGAGAGTCGTCGTGATGCACTGGCGCGAGTCACCTTTGCAGAGGGTCTCGGCAGCCTTCGGGATCGCTGTGATCGCATCGAGAGGATTACCCAGTTGCTGCTGGAGCAGCTGAACCTTGATGCAGCGCAGAGGACGGCCGCGCTGCGTGCCGCCCACCTCTGCAAACACGATCTGGTGAGCCAGATGGTCGGTGAATTCCCCGAACTCCAGGGCTTGATGGGTGGGAAGTACCTGCTGGAGGAAGGGGAATCCCGTGAAACCGCTCTGGCCGTGGTGGAGCACTACCTGCCGCGCGGAGCTGGAGATCGCCTGCCATCCAGCGATGCCGGCGCTGTTGTGGCACTTGCCGAGCGTCTGGAACTGCTGCTGAGCATCTATGCCAAGGGTGAACGACCCACTGGATCGTCCGATCCCTATGCCCTGCGTCGTGCAGGTAACGGCCTGATGCTGATCCTCTGGAATCGTCGCTGGAGGATGAACCTTCAGGAGCTGCTCACGCAGACCGTGGATGAGTGGGCTGATCGGTTCCCGTCATTTGCTGTTGATCGCAATCAGCTGCTGAATGATCTGACCCTGTTGCTCCGACAGAGAATCGTGTCTCAACTGGAGGAGGATGGGCATGCGCCCGATCTGGTGCAGGCGGTGGCCGGGGAGTCGATTGCTCTCGAACGACTTCTGGTGGATCCGATCGATGTGCAGGACCGGATTCAGCTCTTATCCAGCCTGCGGCGAACCGATCGTCTGGGAGCCGTGCAAGCCGTTGTACAGCGCGCAGCGCGTCTTGCCGCCAAGGCTGATCTCGATGAGCTCACCCTGGCTGTTGATGGCGTTGTGGATCCGCAGCGATTCGAATCCAGCAGTGAACAAGGAATGTTCGATGTTCTGAACAAGCTGCAGCCGCTGGCTTCGGAACGGCGATACAGCGAACTTTCAGAGTCTTTGGTGCAGGCCACACCTGTTCTTGAGTCGTTCTTCGATGGCGAAAACAGCGTGATGGTGATGGCCGAAAATCCTGAGCTGCGACGCAACCGTCTGAATCTCTTGGCAGTGCTCCGAAATCAAGCCACCGTCCTGGGACGATTTGACCTGATTCAGGGCTGAAGGCTGACGCTCAGATGTGATGCAGCTATTCAATCAATGACTTGATTGCACTTGTATTGACTGACGAACAACGCCCTCATTCCGACCAGCCGCCTCAGAGTCAGCAACAACCTGTGATCGTCCGCCAGGGAAGTGGTGGATTCGCAACGGTGGTGGCAGCCCTTCTGATTGCGGCTTCCGTGATCTACGCGATCAATGTCTGGTCCACAACCAAAAAAGAAACCGCCCCAGGTCGGAACTTGGAGCGGGGGATCGAGCGTCTGAAGGAAGCCGCCGGTGCTGCCCAGGAGAAGGGTCAGTAGTTCAACCCAGGCCGACGTCAGTTGACGCCAGCCTTCTCATCTTTTTTGGCCTGAGCCTTAACGGCTTGGGCGGCTTCCTCCGCCAGGAAATCGCCATCGGAACGACCAACGGCTGACGGCACCGGGTTGTAGCCGGACGGTGCCAATGCCGTGCCGCGAACCAAGCTCCCAAACGTTCGCAGGGTCAGCTTGATCTGCTGCCATGGGTTCATCAACACCACCCTTTTGTAGAGATAGCTGTCGAAGGTCAATTTCTGCACGTCGCGGTCATCGCACATCTCAACGAAGGCTTCTCTCGCAGCATCATTTCGATAGAAAATCCTCTGGAGAATGTCGAGAACGGTGTAAGTGGCGCCGTACTTGCGATCCCAGCGCTTGAGATAAGTCGCCTTGATTTGCTTCTCGGTGGGAACGACAGTGCCGCTCTTCGAGATTTCAACAATCGCTTCAGCAGCCATCCGACCGCTCTTTGCCGCGAAATAGATGCCTTCACCTGAGCTCTTGGTCACATAGCCGGCGGCATCACCCACCAGCGCCATGCGTCCCACCACGCGTCTGGGGCGAGGGTGTTCTGGGATCGGGTGCGCTTCCACCTTGATCACCTCACCTTTGAACAGGCGCTTGTTGGCCCTCTCACGGATGCCGCGCTGCAGACCTTTGATCAGGCTCTGGTTCTGCTGCATCGTTCCCGTGCCAACGGCAACATGGTCATATTTGGGGAACACCCAGGCGTAAAAATCAGGGGAAACGTCTGTGCCGACGTACATCTCGGCCAGATCTTCGTAATAAGCCATCTCCTCGGCCGGAAGTTTGATCCGCTCCTGGAACGCGATCGCCACGTTGTAATCGCCGGCATCCATGGCCTTGGCAACCCGTGAGTTGGCGCCGTCTGCGCCGATGATCAAGTCAACTTCCAGCGTCTTGGGTTCACCGGTGGGCCCACCGGCGCTGTAATCGGCGTAATAAAGGGTGTATGGACCCTGACGATTGTTTCCGGTGTCGATTTTCTGCACCAAGCCATTCACCAGGGTGGTTCCCAGCTCAGCGGCGCGGTTGCGCAGGAAGGCATCGAAGACCTCCCGGCGGCACATCCCGATGTAAGCGTTTTCGTCGTACCCGAGAGGATCCAGCCTGATGTCGACCTCCCGGTTGGAAGGCGAGATCATCCGCATATTGCGGACTTTGCGGTCAATGATGTCGTCTGGGAGTTCGAACTCCTCGACCATGCAAAGGGGAATCGCACCGCCACAGGGTTTCGCGTTATCGAGCTTCCGTTCGAACAACCAGGTCTCAATCCCAGCCTTGGCCAGAATTTCAGCGGCGCAGGATCCACTAGGACCGCCCCCGACAACTGCAACACGCAACATCTCAGCTTGTCTCCGCTGGGGTGATTTTGAAGCTACCACTCAGTTGTAGTCGAGGTTGGAGCTCTCTGGCACCCAGCCTTACGATCGAAACAACACGCATCAGCTCCGTGGTTCGCGCCTCCTCCGCGCGTCGCAAAATCAAGGAGGACATCCCCGTTGCCCAGCGGTCGAGATCCGCTCGCAGCAATCGCGCCAGCCGGGGGCGTGGAAAAGGACTATTTGTGGCTGCAACCTTGGCTCTGGTGATGGTGGCTGCCGCCACCGTCCCGTCCTTCTTGGTTCCCAGACAACCCGTCGTCGATCTGGCGATCGAGGGATTTCGTCAGCGTCCGGATGCTGATGGTCGCCTTCTGGGGCATTTCCCCTACCGGGAAGCGAATCGGGATGAGCGAATCACGTTTCAACCTGGGATTGAGCTCCATATCGATGCTGCCGAAGCGCTCGACGCGATGATGATTGCCGCAGTGGCCGATGGAATCGATCTGCGACTGCTGAGTGGATTTCGTTCCCTGGATTTACAGGAAGAAATTTTCTTTGAGGTGGCCTCGGAACGAAATCAGACGCCGGAAGAGAGGGCCCGTGTCTCCGCTCCCCCGGGATATTCCGAACACAGCACCGGATACGCCGTTGATCTTGGTGATGGATGGGCACCGGAAACCAATCTTTCCCAGTCGTTTGAACAGACGGCCGCCTTTCGCTGGTTGCAGGACCATGCGGCCCGCTATCACTTCGTTCTTTCGTTTCCAGCTGGAAACAGTCAGGGGGTGCTCTATGAACCGTGGCACTGGCGCTTCGAAGGCACAGCCGATGCCCTGCGGTTATTCGAAGCCGCCCGTCGTTTCGCCAAACAGGGCTCCTGATTGTTTCACTGCGAGCGACGTCAACGCAGTGGCTGCAGTCACTTCGGCACGAACGCTTTGAACGATCGCCGGGGGTGAACAGCCTGGATGCATGGTTTGGCGCAAGGCTCGGTCGTGACGGATTGAAACGGCCGAATGAGACGGCTGAGTCCACTTTGCGGGATGGATGTCGCAGGCGATTGCAGTGACAACTGGCCCCGACTCAACTCAGTTGTGTCAACAGGTCAGGAGCAATGATGACCCTGCATGTCACTCAGCAGCTCGCGTGTCAAGTGTCTTGAGCGATCGAGCCAGATCTCACGTTGAGATAACCTGCAGCACGCGCCATTGGGCGTCATCACAATTTCTAACGATCAGCCCGTATGAGCCCCCAGCAAAAGGCGATTCGCAATATCGCGATCATCGCCCACGTTGACCATGGCAAAACAACCCTGGTCGACTCGCTGCTGGCGCAGTCGGGCATCTTTCGTGACAACGAGGCCGTTCCAACGTGTGTGTTGGACTCAAACGACCTGGAACGTGAGCGTGGCATCACGATCCTGTCGAAAAACACGGCTGTCACGTACAACGAGACCCGAATCAACATTGTTGACACCCCGGGGCACGCTGACTTCGGCGGCGAGGTGGAACGCGTGCTCGGGATGGTCGATGGCTGCCTGCTGATTGTTGACGCCAACGAGGGGCCGATGCCCCAGACCCGATTCGTGCTGAAGAAAGCACTCGAACAGGGCCTACGCCCGATCATCTTTGTCAACAAGATCGACCGCGCCCGTGTCGATCCGGAGACTGCGGTGGACAAGGTTCTGGACCTGTTCATCGAACTGGGTGCCGATGACGACCAGTGCGATTTCCCATATTTGTTCGGCAGTGGCCTCGGTGGCTTCGCCAAGCCCGACATGAAAACAGACAGCGACAACATGCGTCCGCTGTTCGACGCGATCCTGCGCCATGTTCCGCCCCCGGTCGGCGATCCCGAAAAGCCTCTGCAGCTCCAGATCACCACTCTCGATTATTCCGACTTCCTCGGACGGATCATCATCGGACGGGTTCACAACGGTGTCATCAAAGGTGGGCAGAGCGCTGCTCTGATCAAAGACGACGGCAGTGTCAAAAAAGGTCGTATCAGCAAGCTGCTGGGCTTTGAGGGTCTTCAAAGGGTCGAAATCGATGAAGCGTCAGCCGGTGATCTTGTGGCTGTCGCCGGATTCGACGACGTCAATATTGGCGAGACGATCGCCTGCCTCGATCA